>VFZW01000038.1 GCA_016871055.1 Acidobacteriota bacterium | reverse complement strand
GTGACTCGCCTACCTAAGCCCGACGACCGCCAGCGCTCCATTCTCGACGCCCTTGGCGTCTCCCTGCCCGACCGCTGAATCGTAGTCAGGCAAAATTCCGCTTACAAAACCTCTAACCCCCTCTTTACCACCAACTTAGAGGCCGATTTCTGTTTGGAGCCGAGACTAAGATCCGTCGGAATAATCAGCGAGTTCATCGCTCCGCCACCAGTGCTAGGAATTCGCTGTAATCGCGAATGTAACTCTTGGCATCGTACCAGTCCGACGCGAATACCGCGAGCACGGCGTCTTCGGTGTATTTGTACTGAATACCCCACGTCATCGGCGGAAGATAGAAGCCAAGCGTCGGATGGTCGAGGGCGAACTCCTCGCGGTCCGCTCCGTCGTCGGCCACGACATGACACCGGCCGTGCAAACAAACCAGGAACTGGTGCAGCGTCTTGTGCGCATGCTCGCCGCGGACTTCCTTACTGGGCACATTGTAGACCACGAAGTAACGCCGGATCGGAAACGGAACCTGTTTCTCCGCTTCACCGAAGGTCAGGCTGCCTCGAAGGTCGATGACCTCCGGGAGCCGGTGGAGCGTGACGCCCCGCACCCGGGTCGCCATCGCGCCCGCACGGCTTGGCGCCGCGCTGGCCTGCCCGCCGTCCTGAACGCCGGTTCCTTCGTATCCCACAATCCGGGCCGGATTGCCCGTGACAATTGCCAGCGGGGGGGGGGGCGTCTCGGGTTACCACCGCGCCCGCGCCGATCATGGCGCGCTCGCCGATGGTTGTTCCAGGGAGAATCGTGGCGTTGGCGCCGATCGAAGCGCCCCGCTTGACCAGCGTGCGTTCAAACGCCGCCGGTCTCTGTCTGCTCCGCGGATGGGAGTCGTTGGAAAAGGTGACATTCGGGCCAACGAAAACATCATCTTCGAGCCACACGCCGTCCCAAATCTGGACGCCGCACTTGATTGTTACCCGGTCGCCGATGCGGACGTCGTTCTCAATAAACGTGTGATCGCAGAGATTGCACTCGGAGCCAATCACCGCGCCCGGCAGGATGTGCGCGAAAGCCCATACCCGCGTGCCAGCCCCGATCGAGGGGCTTTCCACAATCGCAGTTTCGTGCTTGAAGTAGGTGGTCGAAGCTGTCATACAAGTTGTTGCGTGGTCCTCCGCGCATCGACGCGCTGCGAACCATCGCGACTCTTGGAGAGTTTAACACCGATTCCGGAAGTTCCTAACTCTTCCATGACAGATTGAGGCTCGAAAATTACCGTACGAACTGACGTACCCAAACCCCCTGCGAATCACATGGGAATGCCGAAGCCCCTTCTCGGGCGGAGTGCGCGACAAGTACTCTTCCCGCTTCGGAAACCCCTCCGCGTCGTGTACCGGTTTGAATTTGTTCGCGAGCGCCCATTCCCAATGTCCAATCCCTCCAGAGTTCGGTGCTCGGGCCCCGGGGCCCCGAGTTCCTCAGACCCGCCCGGTGATTGAGCGCCGGCGCCGACAACGGCCAAGAGAGCACACCCCAGTGACAGAATCGGGCGCCTGATGCATGGATACATAGAACACCTCAAGGTGTGGAGAGCACGAACTGATTGCCGTCAGGGTCCTTGAAAATGGCGGACGTTCCCCAGTCGGCTTTCCGTGGATCCTGCACGAACTCCACGCCCTTCTCCTTCATCACGCGGGCCGTGGTCTCAACGTCGTCGCTCATGAACGTCACATTCATGAAACCGCCGATTAGTCTCTCTTGGCCCGGCGCCGTGAACAGGACGATCTTTGTTTCGGCGCGAGGGATGCCGAGCTCGATCCAGCGTTGGGCGCCGTCGAACGGGGAATCGGTGATGACCCGAAAGCCGAGTTTTTTAGTATAAAACTCAAGCGCCCGATCTTGATCGGTGACGGGCACGCTTGCGAATTTGACGCCTTTGATCATGCTTGAATAAATTATGGTGGCAAACCCGTTCCGTCCGCAAGGCACGAATCGGATACTATAGCAATGATTGCTACTCGACGACTACGTAATCGATACGCTCATGCCGGATTTGTGTGGCCACGATAGGCAGCCTTCGTCGTTCCTCGTCTACTTGTTTCTCTGTCGCCAGGCCGAGCGGCGGCGGCGAATTCAGATTGCCCAAGTGGACATTGCGGAGGGGACCGGATTGGCCAAACGGTCGGTGCAAAGCGCGATCGCGTGGCTGGCGAAGCGGAAGCTCATCTCCATCGAACGGGAGAGCGTAACGGCGGTTCCGGTGTACACTCTTCTGCAACCATGGCGGCGGTAACGCTCACCAGCAGGGCCACGCCGTTCCCGCCGGATGTGGAAAGATCAAGTGAGTCTGCTCGGCCGCGCTTGCGATTTCATCGTTCATCGAGGCCGGCATGACAAGGTTTAGAATGTCCATCCCGTACACGCCGAAGCCAGCCGGACGTCTGCATGTCCTGATTCGCGCCCTCGTGACCGGGCTGATGGTGACTGCCGCTGCGAATTTTCCTTGGCAGGTTTTCGTGAGCGCCAATCTGCGGACCAATCCCGCCGTGCCGTGGTCGGTGCTGTTAATGGCCCCGCTGATGGTTGCCTACTGGTTCTACATCGGTGGAAGCGGCTGGCCGAGTCGCACCCGGGAGTTCCGCAAGTTCCATCTCCGGGCCATTCCATTGAATGGCCCTGCGTGGGGTTGGTCGGTCTTCACGATGGTCTGCGGGTTTTCCGCGGCCCTCGTGCTTCTGCTCGGAGTCTATGTTCGCTTCGTCCCCATCCAAGGGCAGGGTTTTCCAGACACCGGAGGTGTGCCATGGTACGTGATCGCGAGCTACATCGGTATGCTGTCGATCGTTGCCGGGGTGGCCGAAGAAGCCGGATATCGAGGCTACATGCAATCGCAACTCGAGGCGGCATTCGGGCCGTTTGTAGCGATCCTGCTTTGCAGTTTGCTGTTCGCGGCGACGCACCTCAGTCTTGCATTGGCGCCGTTTTACATCTTGGTGTCGATGGTGTTTGGAGTTGTCGCCTTAGTGACCCGATCCGTCTTGCCCTGCATGACCGGTCATTTCGGATACGACCTGATTATGACGACCTTGGAGTGGCAGTATGGCCGGCCCAGTCTGCGCTTTCTCAGCACCGGTTGGGCCCTGTTGATCGCCATCACCTTGATTCTGGCCACACTCTGGGGCATATTCAAACTTCGCGCGGTCCGCATCCGATCGAATTGATCCCAATCGACCCAGCCCCGAAAGACCCGCCTTGAAGCCGTTCCACCGGCCGGGCACCGGCCACGCGGACTGGCATGACGAGATACGGTGACCGCGTCGTCGCTGATTCACCGCGCCGTCCAGTTCCAATCTCCGGTCGTTGCGCGAGCCCAGGTCTTTTTCAGCACGCTGGAACAAAGGGGGCCGTGCATCGTATAGGCTGAAGATGTCTTCGGCGCGGCGCCGACGGCGGCCTACCAGAATTTGGCTTCGAAGCCGATGGTGCCGCCGTTCGTCTAAGGAACTCGCGCACAACGGACTCGCTTTGGCCCGGCTATCGGGTGAGTTCTTCTCACCCGCTTGGGGCCGTGCCTTCGTGACCAGTGCGCTTTTCGGTGGGTGGGTCCGTTGGGTTCAGCGATTTGTTCAGCCGCCGTGTGTGTTTGGACCCACCTGACGCCACTCGCACGCACGATTACGAGCTGGTCGCGAGAGTCTCTGTCCGCCGATTTGAGGAGAAACGGCAGAAGTGCCGCGAGCACGCAGTTCGTAGTGGTGGGATCGGCTTTGACTCGAATGACGCCGGGATGTGAGGATAGCTCAAGGACCGCCCAGTCGCCAAAATGCTCGTCCAAGGTGATGATGAGGAGGCCGTCGGCGACTGCGCGCTTGAGAATCTCGGCGTCGCTGGCGCAGGCCAAACCTATCTCGCTCACTCTCACTACGTCATGCCCAATCTCGTGGAGCGCGCCGGCTACCGCTTCATCCAACATTTGGTCGAGCAGCGGCGGGAGCCGCTTCATGCATGTTCCGGTTCGAGTTCCGTCCGGTCGATCATCGAATGACAATAACGCAGGGCCGCCGTGATCGATTCGCGACGGAGTTCAGGGTATTTGATTAACACCGCATCGACTGCGCCTGTCTCGGCCAATTGATCGAGGATCACCGTTACCGGTATTCGCGTGCCGGCGACGACCGGTTTGCCGTTGCAGCGTCTCGGATCGATCTCGATCTGGCTGTCCATACTTGGCAGTTTATCAACGCCCGGACAGGCTCGACGGTTCGGAGTAAACGGTGCGCCTTCGACCCCATCGGCCTGCACGTTTGGGGGCGCGAATTGTCGAGGGCGCGGCGATCGAAGGCGACTCGCTGTGTAGACCGCGCTAATCCCCGAGATCGCGCAGCAGCGCTTTCCCCGCGTTGCGGGGGTAGCCGTAGTCCCACCAGGGGTCTTCGCCGGCGCTTTGCCAAACGCGGAATTCGCGGTGATCTAGCATGGCGGCGAAGCGTTCGTCGGCTTCCTGGACGCGGTCTTCGAGGCCGAGAACGGCGATGGCGCCGCGGAGGTCCAGATCGTGGCGGTAGTCGATCAATCGATAGGGATAGCCGCGTTCGACTTCGGCGGTGAACTCTTCCCACCTGCGCACGAGGCCGTCGCTGCCGGCGACGACGATGTGGGCGGGGTAGCCGCTATCCTCGAGAAACGCGACGATCTCTTCTTCGGTCATGTGAGTGTGACTTTGGGTTCGGGCTCGTAGGCGATTGTCACTTCGCGGCCGCCGTTCAGGATCGACACGCGGCCGGCTTCGACGACGAGTTCGTTGTAGAGACTATTGGTGGGCGTTGCGATTACCGCCTTCGCATCAATGTCGGCGAGCGTCGTTTCGCCGGCGTCGAGCCTGTAGATTGTGTTGACCAGGAACTCGACGCTGCGGACGCCGTAGCCGACGGGCTCAAGGCCCGGACCGCCGAGATCGTTGTACTGGAAGTAATCCGGGCTCGGCTCGGAGTAGTAGGTCGCCCCCGGCGCATCGGATTTCTTCGAAAAGGTATACCCAAGCCCACGGTACTGGTCGGAGTGGTCCAGCATCGCGCCAGTCCCGCCGCCGCAGTAGAGGGTCATCCCCTGCGTGTTCGGGCCCGGGCCTTCGTTCGGATAGCAGAGCGTCGTCTGCAGGTTCAGCACCGCATCGTTGGACCATCGCACTCGTGTATCGCACCACAAGTAACCCTTATTCCCGTTCGGGTAGGTGTCGACGATGCCGTAGTTGGACACGGCCACCGGGCGGAGTCCGGTGATGAAGTGCACGAGATCCACGTAGTGGCAGCCGATGTAGGTGAAGCAGTCGGTGTTGTCACACGTACACCAGTTTTGAAAGTTCGACTCGCGGTAGTACCACTTCTCCATCAAACGCGCCGTGCCGAGGCGGAACTCGCCGAGGCGGCCGTCGCGGTAGAACTGGCGGGCTTTGTGGGCGCGGTCGTCGAAGCGTTTGTGATACTCGACGCCGACGAAGAGGCCGCGCTGTCTGGCTTCGCGGTCGATTTCCAGCGACTCGCGCGCGGTGAGGACTAGCGGCTTCACGCAGATGACGTGCTGGTTGTGGCGGAGCGCTTCCATCGTGGCGGAGAAGTGAAGCTGATCGGGCAACGCGACGATGACGATGGAGCGCGGCGGGAGTTCCTCGATGAGCGTCTTGTAAAGATCGGGCTGCGGGCCGCCGGCGAAGTGTTCGGGGAAAGCGCGGAAGGATTGGCCGGGGAACGCATTCAGGATCGCCGGCGCTTCGGCGAGGGCCTTGATGGTCTTGTGATGTTGGGCGCAGATGGTGATCTCGCCGACGGCGCCCGCGCGCTGCATTTTGTAGATGGCGGGGAGGATCTGATCGTGGGTGATCATCCCGCCGCCGACGATGAGCACCGGCTTGTTCATGCGCTCACCGCCGCCTGGAAGGCGTCTTCGAAGGCGTCGAGGCTTTCGTCCACGGCTTCGGAAGTGATGTTCAGCGGCGGACAGACCTTGATGGTGCCGCCGCCGAAACCGACGGGCGAGAACATCAGCACGCCGCGTTCGATGGAGCCGCGGATGGCGTTCCAGGCGAGATCGGGGTCGGGCTCCTTGGTGCCCGGCTTAACGCAGGCGATGCCGGCGACAAGTCCCTTGCCGTCGACCCAGCCGATTTGCGGGTACTTGGTCTGCATGGCGTGGAAGCGATCGAGCATGCGCCCGCCTTGCACGCGCGCGTTTTCGGCGAGGTTTTCGTTGACAATGAGTTCGAGCGACGCGGCGGCGGCGGCGACGCAGACGGGGTTGCCGGTGTGCGTGGAGGTCATGGAGCCGGTGGGATGGAGGTCCATGATATCGGGGCGGCCGGCGACGGCGGCGACGGGCAGCGAACTGGAGATGCCTTTACCGAAAGTCGTCAGATCGGGCACGATGCCGCAGTGTTCGAAGCCCCACATTGTGCCGGTCCGGCCAAAGCCGGCTTGCACTTCGTCGCAGGTGAGAAGCGCCTTCTGAGCGTCGCACCAGCCGCGAAGCTGTTTCATATATTCGGGCGGTGCGAAGGAAGCGCTGCCGCCCTGGTAGGTTTCGAGAATGACGCCGGCGACGTTGGCGGGATCGACGCCTTTGTCGAGGAGTTGCTTTTGGAAGTAGTCGAACGACGTGTCGGTGCTGCGGAAGCCGTCGGGGAATTCGATCTGCACGAAGCCGCCGTCGAGATTGACGATCCACTCCTTGAGCGACGGGATACCGCCGGCTTGCTGCGAGCCGAGAGTGCGGCCGTGGAAGGCTTTGTCGAAACTCACGATGATGACTTTGCGGCGGCCGCCGACCTTGACGCCGTGGGTGCGGCTGAGCTTGATGGCGCACTCGACGGTTTCCGAGCCGGTGGTGAGGAGGAAGATTTTCTTCAGCGGCTCGGGGAGCAGATTGGCGAGGCGTTTGACGAAGTGCGCGCGGACTTCGTTGGGAAAGCAGTAGTTGGTCAGCAGGCCGTGCGCGGCTTGTGCGCGGATGGCTTCGACGACTTCCTTGCGGCCGTGGCCGGCGTTGGTGATGAGCACGCCGCTGGACCAATCGATCCAGCGATTGCCCCATTTGTCCCAGACGGAGAAATTCTCGGCGCGATCCCAGAGGACAGGTGGCTGGCCTTGCATGGCGACGGGCTCGTATTCGTGGAGTTGGCGGAGGATGTCGAGCGACTCGGGAACGGGGAAGTCGGTGACAATGCGGCGGAGGGCGGTTTCCACTCTCGCGACGGGGCGTGGGACGAGTTCGTAGTTTCTGGCCATGGAATCCTCTATTGTCCGGTAACAGAGGTGAAACGCGCAATCGCGGGCCGGCGTCTGGTTCAGTGTGAGTGCCGCAAACGCAGTCCGCGTGCAGGAGAGCCTGCTCGCCCCATTAGAAAAACGCACGCTGATTTGGATCGCGAACCGATTGCCGGCGGCGATCAACTCGGATCACCTGACGCTGCTGGGGATTTCTTCGATGCTGGCGGCGGGGCTGGCGTATTGGTATTCGGCGTACGACCTGATCGGTCTTTGGATCGTCAATTTCTGCTTGGTCTCGAACTGGTTCGGGGATTCGCTGGATGGCACGGTGGTGCGCGTACGCAACCGGCAGCGACCGCGGTATGGGTACTACGTCGATCATGTGGTCGATGTGATTGCGATCTCGTTTTTGATGGGCGGGCTGGCGTTGTCGGAGCATGTGCGGCCGCTGATCGCGGGACTGTTTCTGGTCGGTTATCTGCTGCTGAGCGCCGAGGTATTTTTGGCGACGCATGCTTTGAACAAATTTCAAATCAGCTTCTACAAGTTCAGTCCGACGGAGCTGCGGATATTGCTGATCGTTGGCAATTTGGCGGTGTATTATTTGAACCCGGTGGTAAAGGCGTGGGGCGAGTCGTGGAAGTTGTACGACATCGGGTTTGGGATCGGCGCGATCGGCATTCTGCTGATTTTTGCGATCACGGCGATCCGGCATACGGTGCAGTTGTACAACGAGGAGCGGCTGGATTGAACCTCGGCGCGCGGTGGTTGCGCTTCAACGCGGTCGGCATTGCCGGGGCGGGGGTACAACTGGGCGCGCTGTATTTACCGCGAGGGATCGGCGTGCTGCCGGCGACAGCGCTGGCGGTTGAGTTGGCGGTGCTGCATAACTTTCTGTGGCATGAAACATGGACGTGGGGAACGCGCGGAACGCCGGGTGTGTGGGCGCGGCTTGCGCGGTTTCATGTGGCCAACGGGTTGCTGTCGATGGCGTCAAACCTGGTCTGGATGCATGTTTTGACGCAGTGGCTAGGGGTGGCGCTGTTGCCGGCGAACACAATTGCGATCGTTGCGACGTCGCTTTTGAACTTCGCGTTGGGGGAGAGGTTCGTCTTTCGGCGCGGGTAGGGGGCCGGTTCAACCGGGAACGGGAGATTCCGACGTGCCTCGCCTTGTTATAGACTCTTCTGATGTCCCAACGTCCCACGCGAGTCCGGCACGCCGTGCTGTGGCTGACTGTCGTCGCCTACATGATCACGTACATGGATCGTGTGGTGATCTCAGCGGCCGCGCCTTCGATCCGCGCCGATCTTGGACTTGACCTCGCGACGATGGGCCTAGTGCTGGGCGCGTTTCGATGGGGCTATTCGTTCTTTCAGATTCCGGCGGCGTGGCTGGGCGATCTGCTTGGGCCTCGACGGGCGTTGACGATGATCGTTGCGGCGTGGAGCGCATTTACGTCGCTGACGGCGATGATGGTTGGAGCGACGAGTTTAATGGTCGTCCGGTTTTTGTTCGGCGTGGCCGAGGCGGGCGCGTTTCCGATCGCGACGCGAAGCCTGTCGAGGTGGATGCTGCCGTCCGAGCGCGGCTGGGCGCAGGGCGTGACGCACGCGGGGTCTCGCCTGGGCGCCGCGGCGACGCCGCCGATCGTCGCATGGATGATTCTTTCGTTCGGCTGGCGGACTCCGTTCTGGGTGTTTGGCGCGATCGGCCTGTTGTGGGCGGCTTACTGGTTCTATTGGTATCGCGATACGCCGGACGAGCATGCCAGCCCGAATGAAGAAGAGAGGGAGTTGATTCGTTCTTCGCTTGGCGGAGGGAAGAAGGCGCGGAGCGGCAAGGTGCCTTGGAACACGATTCTGTCCAGTGGAACGTTGTGGGTGTTGTCGGCCGCTTATTTCTGCTACGGGTGGTGCCTGGCGATCTACCTCGACTGGCTGCCGACGTACCTGCGCGAATTTCGCGGATATGACCTGAAGCAGATGGGTTTCTATGCGTCGCTGCCGCTGCTGGCCGGCGTTGCGGGCGACCTGCTTGGCGGCTGGATTACGGACCGGTGGGCAGAACGGTCGGGGAATCTGAAACTCGCGCGGCGGGCTGTCGGTTCTCTGGGTTTTGCGCTGGCGGCGCTGGGCATTGTTCCGGCGACGATGACGGCCGATCCGCAGATGTGTGTGTTGTTCACCTGCATTGCGTTCTTCGGGTTGGAGGTGACGGTGGGCGTGTCCTGGGCGGTTCCGTTGGACATCGGCGGCGATTTCGCCGGATCGGTGTCGGCGGTGATGAACACGTTTGGCAATATCGGCGGCGCGATCTCGACGACGGCGCTCGGCTTCGTCGTTAAGGATTACGGGTGGAACGTGCCGTTTTACGTTGGCGCGATCTTTTGCGCGCTGGGCGCAATCCTTTATCTTGGTATAGACGCCTCGAAACACATTTTCGCCGGCGGAGAGAGAGTCCATGAGAATTAATCCCGACAAGTGCGTGGCGTGCGGCAACTGCACCTACGTGTGCCCGATGGGCGCGATCTACATCGATCCGGCGATCAAACGGGCGACCATCGACCGCGACGAATGCGTGGAGTGCTACGCGTGTTTTAACGGCCTCAGCAAGGAAAGTTTGAATCCGACGATGGTTCGCACGATTCGGAAGCTGTTCCAAATGATGCGTGTGCGCTTCGAGCCGGAGCCGGATGTCTGCCCGACTTCGGCGTTCGAGCCGGACAAACTCGAATGGCCGCGCGTGGTGCGGCGGGCGTTCTCCGATCCGCGGGTGCCGCATGAATCGACAGGCATTGAAGGCCGCGGCACGGAAGAGGTGAAGACGAACGACGTGAGCGGCCGCGTGAAAGAGGGCGAGGTCGGCTTCACGATCGAGTTCGGCCGGCCGGGCGTGGGGGCGCGGTTCCATGAGATCGAGCGTATGTCGATGCGGTTGGCGAAGATCGGCGTCGACTTCGAGAAGAAGAATCCGGTGACTACGTTGATGAGCGACATTCCTTCGGGCAAGATCCGCGAGGACATACTCAACGAAAAAGTGATGTCGGCGATTTTGGAACTGAAGACGACCGTCGACCGCACCGAGGAGATTGTGCGTGTGGTGAAGGAAGTCGAGAGAGAGATCGATACGGTTGTCGTGCTTGGCGTCGGCGTGCGCTGCGATTCGAACGGCGATGAAAAGGTTGTCGCGCCGATTCTTGAAAAGCTGGGCTACGAACTGCATCGCGCCAAGACCAACATCGGGCTCGGCAAGATCACGAATCCGGATCTGGTACAAGTGCAGACACAAGAACCCGCTGGAGCCGCGACATGACAAATACGCTACACCGCTTCGGCCCTTCGCCGAGTTTCAACGACGACTACATTGTTTTCGCCATCTGCTGCCGCGGCAAGAACGAGAAAGACGCGTTGCCGCGCCTGAAGAAATTTCTGCACATGGCGATTCCGTTCCAGCCGGTCAACCTCGGCGATGCGAGGAACGGCGGCTGCCTGCGGCCGTCGAAAGAGCTGAGCCCGCTGAACCACTGGAACCGCGATATGACGCCGGATCTGGAGCGGGTCGCCAATGGTCTTGATGCGCCGACGACGGTGGCCGCGGTTTTCGACAACCGCAAGGCGGCGGTGGCGTTTATCAAGTCCGTGAAAGAAGCCGATTTGGGGCTGAGCATCAACGTGTCGACGTCGATCGATAACGCGGAGGCGTGCTGCGACGAAGTCGGCATTCCGCGGCACTCGGTGGGTTATTCGCTCGGCTTCGAAGGCAAGACGGAGAAGCTGCCGAACACGCAGACTCTGACGCTGTCGACGATGTGCGGTCACGGAATGGTCAGCCATTCGCTGGCCAAGAAGATGATCGATTGGGTTAAAGAGGGCCGGCGGACGCCGGAGCAGGCTGTGACTTATATGGCGCGGTTTTGTTCGTGCGGGGTGTTCAATCCAGCGCGCGCGCGGCGGGTGTTGGAAGACGCGCGGCACTCGATGAAATAACGACGAAGCGGCGCGTTGCGCAGCACGCGCCGCTTCGCATTACTCGCCTAGGAACCTGGCGGCAAGTAGCTCTGGTCCTTCATGAACCGGTAGACCTGCACTTCCGTGCGTGTGATCATCGGGTTCAGTTTGGCCAGGAACTTTTCATAGGCGGCTTGGCCGCCGATGGCCTTGACGATCGGCCCCTCGCCATCGAGTTCGGCCCATTTGTCGAAACCAGTTACCGAGTTGAATTCATTCGTTGAACCGCCCATGCGGACGCGGGAGCGGCTGTAGAGTTTCATTCCGGCCTTTTTTGCGGCGGGCAGCATTTCGGCCTTGATCAAGGCGCGATAATTGTCGATCTGGCCGGGCCGCACCCAGGTTTGCAGAACGCGGGCGTAGGCTTGCGGTTGGCCGCTCTGTATCGGCAGGCTGGTCTCGGCGTCGATCGTAGAGATCACCGTGCGAGACGATTCAACCGTCGCCATGATGCGCGCACTGATCGAGGTCAACTGGCCCGCGATGTCCTTCGTCTTCGGGTCCAGCCGCTGATCGAATTCGGCGAAATTCTGGTAATAGCGTACTTGCGCAAATTCGCGATTGCCGGAGATCGATGACCAAATTGAAAGATAGCGGTCGCTACCGGCCTTCTTTGCGGCCTCGGCGTATTCTTTGGTTGCCGCGAGAAAGTCTCCGACGCGATCTGCTTTGACGGTGTAGAAGGTCACTCGGCGGATCTTGGGTTGCGCGGGTTGCGACATCACGGCGCCGGCCGTGAACGCGGAGAATAGAACGATACTCGCCCATCGGCGGCGATTTGTGTTGCTCATAGTTAAGTCTCCAAGCATGGTGTGAGCGGAGGAATCTCGCTCCGGCTTGTTTAGCGAGGTAACGCTTGGGAAAGGGCCACGAAATGGTTGACCGGGCCTTGGCCGTGGCCGAGGCCGGGGTTGGTGCGGATGGCTTCGGCGATGAAGGCTTTCGCGCCGCGCACGGCGTCGATGAGCGCCTCGCCTTGCGCGAGGCGGGCTGCGATCGCGGCGGAGTAGGTGCAGCCGGTGCCGTGGGTGTGGGGCGTGGAGACGCGATCGCCGTCGAACCAGCTGATCGATTCGCGCGTGACTAACACGTCGGCGGCACGATCTTCGAGATGCCCGCCTTTTATGAGCACGGCCACTGGGCCGAGGTCGAGCAGGCGCAGGCCCGCTTCGATCATTTGCTCCTTTGTTTCGACTTCGATTCCGGCGAGCGCGGCGGCTTCGTGCAAATTCGGCGTGACCAACAGAGCCCGCGGAAGCAGCAACGTCTTCAGCGCGGCGGCCGCGTCACCGTCGATCAGCGGCGCGCCGTGTTTGGAGATCATCACAGGGTCGAGGACAAGGGGTGTTGTGCCGATGGATGCCGCTACGGCTTCGACGACGCCGGCGTTGCCCAGGGCGCCGGTCTTGGCCGCGTGGGGAGGAATGTCGGAGAGCACGGCTACGATTTGCCCGGCGACGAGCGAAGGGTCCATACATTCGACGCGTGTTACGCCGCGGGTATTCTGCACAGTGAGCAAGGTAATCACCGCTTCGCCATAGACGCGATGCTGATGAAATGTTTTGAGATCGGCTTGGATGCCCGCGCCGCCGCTCGGGTCCGAGCCGGCGATCGTGAGCGCTACCGGCGTCATGGGAAGTTGATGCGTTGCAGGTCGGTCCGGCCAACGGCGTTGGCGATTTCGACGAGCACCGAACCCACTATTGTCGCATCGCCGGTGACCGGGAACACGGCGCGCAAACGGAATGCGCCGCCCACGGCGTTCTGCGCGAAGTGCGTTTCGAATGCCGCCGCGAATTGTGCCGTCACGATTCCACCGATGGGGTTGCCGGCGCGATCGAAAAACCGGAAGTTGGCCGAGCCGGCGGTACGGGTGTTGTCGTAGCCGATCAGCGTCACTTCCAGGTTCGGCCCATCGCGGCGCGCTTCGGCCTGATCGACGGCGATCGGCGCGCGGGGCAGTGTCCATGTCTCGGAGGTTGTACCGCCTTCGGTGGTAGCCTCCAGGCGAATGACGCCGTTGGTGGTGCCGGTTTGCAGCACGGCCTCGGCCGACGCCCCGAACTGCGCTTCGGTGGCGCCGGCCGCGACGGTGAAACCGATCTCGCGAGCGCCGTTTTGGAACTGTATCGCGGGGTCGGTGAAGGCGCCGGCAAAGGCCGCGCGAAGCGTGCCGGCCGACGCAACTGGAATCGCTTCTTCGAAGCGAAGACGGATCTTGACTTGTTTGCCATTGGTGACGACTGGAGTGTCGGCGACGATGCGAGGCGGCTTGAGGCGCGCCTTGGTGACGAAGGCGGTAATGGCGAAGCGCCGCGCGCCGGCGGTCAACGTCGCGGCGAAGGTACCTTCGGTCTGGGTGGAAAACGCGATGGAGATGTTGGACGATTCGCCGGGTGCGAGGACGCCCGGCGCGCCGCTGGTTAAGCGGAAACCGGCGCCGTTCAATGTGAGCGGGTCGATCGCGAGCGCCGCTGCGTGTGGGTTTGACAGGGCAAGATCGATCCTGACGTTTTCGCCCGTTACCGCGTCGACGGACAGTCCCGACGCGGGCAGCAAGATCGTCTGGCCGCCTCGCGACAACGAGACGTCGGCCGCCAAAACAGCGGTGGCGCGCACGATTGATGTGAACGGGCCGACGGTGAGCACGGCGCTATAGGAACCGGGCGCGGCGGGGGCGAATCGGATTGCGAATTCATAGGCCGTGCCGGGGCCTAGCGGAAACGGCTGGAACGGTTGGGCTAGCGAGAATGCCGCGCCGTTGATTGCGAGGGACGAGATGTTGAGGGTCGTCGAGCCCAGATTGGTGGCGCGGATTTTTGTGTCGGCGCTTTCGCCGATTCCGGTTGCGCCAAGGTTGATGCTGGCGCCGGCGACTTCGACGCCGCTGTCGCGAACCACGGCAACCTGCAACTGCGCCGCAAGGGGGATCGAGGCGGCCAGCAAGGCGAGGATCTTCATTCGCGCCTCCGCTCCGGCAGGACGAACAACGCGACGCGGCCCTTGGCCAGCCGCAATAGATGTCCGGGCCAGTGCGCCCAACCGGCGCCCGCCGCGGTGATCGACGACGGCTCGGCGGGACAATCGATCACTTCGATTTCCCCGTCGGGCTGGGTTACGAACAAGCGCCCGTCGCGCCACTCGATCAAGCGGCCGGCGACGGCGGATGAGGCGGCGTCCGCGGGCACGATCGACTCTCCGTCGTAACGCCAAGTTTCCCCGGTGCGCGGGAACGTCACCGTGGCGCCTCGGAACACCGCTTCGATTTCGGTTACGGCGAGCACGGCGCCGTTGGCTGAAACGCGCCCCGGCTCAAGGCGCCATTCGATGTCGCCATCGAAGGAATAGGCAAGCAGCGCAGCTCCGCCTTCGCCGCGGACGAAGTTGCCGGCAAGTCCGTAAATCGGGATCAAGCGGCCTTGATCGAGTACGCGCGCGAGTGGCGGCGCTTCGATCGGGGACTGAGCGCAGACGGCCACGGCAATGAGGAAGGCGAACTTTTTCATGGCCGCCCTACCGTGATAACCGGTGCGCCGATGGAGACCGTTGGCGCGGACGGCTGCGTTGTCGCGGCTGGCGGAGGACCCGGGGCGGGCGCTGCGCTGCGTCCGCCCCGGGCTGCCGCGGCTACACCGCCAGCGGCGGCGGCGCCCACGAGCGCGGCGACAACGACCCATTTCGAACGAGGGCCGCCGTCCACACTCGGCTGTGGACGCGAAGAAGAGGACTCGGCGCCGGCGCGACGCGCCTGGGCGCTTGAAGGCTCGGTCAGGTATTGCGTGCAGATGATGCCCGCGCGCGCTTCGCCTTTGCTGGCGGTGATGCGGACGGCCACCGCGCCGGCGACGCGATTCCATTGAATGCCGCGAATTGCGGCGTGGCCATCGACCCCTGTGAGCAGGACCTCGGAGCGCAGGCCGGATGTGAACATTCCGGAAGGCCCGTCTTCGGGGAGCCGCACGCTGACGGACGCATTGGCGACAGGCTGGCCGGTTTCGTCGGTGAGAAACACGACAAGCGGTTGCGTGGATCGAGTGCCGGCCGTATGCACAGCGCTATCCCCTTCCACTATCCGGATGCGGAGCAGAGCCGGTGCGGCTTCGGAAGCTTGTCTTTGCCCTCCGCTCCCCTCGGCGGGTGGAGCCGGATAGGCGGCCCGAGCCACCGTCACAAACGTCAACACGAGTGAGGTGGCGCTTCGCCAGTTGTACATCGATTACTGCGTCTGTTGTTCGACCGGTTCCTCGCCCGCGGCTTCGCGAGCTTCGGTTTCTTCAACGGGTGTGACAACCCGCAAGAGGACGGCGGTGATATTGTCAGGACCGCCGTTTGCACGGGCGCGATCGATGAGATTGCGGCCCTTTGTCTCCAGATTATCGTCGTTGCCGAAGATGGATGCAATCCCATCGTCGCCGACGACGCCATGCAACCCGTCGCTGCACAACAGGAACTGCATGCCTTCCGACAACTCGACTACGTAGGAGTTAATGCGAAGTTGATCGCTCACGCCGATGGCCATTGTCAACACGTGGCGCATCGGGTGCGTCTTAAGCTGCACTTCTTCGATACCGAGTTTCTTGCCGACTTCCTGCACCCACGTCTGATCTTCAGTAATGACGATCAACTGGCCCTGATCGTAGATATAGGCGCGGCTGTCGCCCACGCTGGCGATGTAGGCTTCCTTGCCGGTGTCGAGGACGGCGGTTAGCGTAGTGCCCATGCCCTCGAGGTTGGTGTCGGCGGACGCCGCGTTGAGCACGCGGCGATTGGCTTCTTCCAGCGCTCTGATGAGCAGTTGCGGCTCGTACTGGCCCGCGCGCCAGACCACTTCACCAACCGTTTCCGCCGCCAGCTGCGACGCGCATTCGCCGGCCTGGGCTCCGCCCATTCCGTCAGCGACAAGATAGAGACCGAGGGACGGCGCGAGGAGATAATAATCCTCGTTGTTGGGCCGAATACATCCTGGGTCAGATAGGCCGTAGGCTTCCAGCATGAACTTTCCGATTATACGTCAGGAACGAAACTCCGAGCATAGTGCGATGTGAACAGAGCACCGCCCTACAGGATAACGCGCAATCCGACCTGTAAAACCCTCCCGTCGTTCAGAGTATTTGTAATCTTTCCAAAAGCGGGCGAGGTGACGTTGCGTTGGGGCTCGTCGAATTGCGGGGTATTAAAGGTGTTGTAAGCCTCGCCGCGCAGTTGTAACGACGTTTCGCGGTGCAGCGGCAGGCGCCAGGATTTCTGCAGCGCCATGTTCCAATTCGCGATTCCGCCCTTGCGCATGACGTTGCGGCCGAGGTTGCCGCGCACGCCGCCGATGGGAATCAGCGAAAAATTTTCGCGGCGGAGGAGGCGGGGCGCGTCGTCGGGATGGCCGATGCGCCGGCCGAGTATCGCTGGATCGATGATGTTCGGGCGGTCGCCGCCGCTGCCGTCGACATTGCCGAAGTTTGGCGCGTCGCTGCCGATGAACAGCGTGAAGGGAGTGCCCGTGCGGAAGTTTGAGACGCCGGACAATTGCAGGCCGTGCCAGGGGATGTCGTAGAGCCAGCGCAGGCCCAGTGCATGCGTGGTGTCGAAGTTCGATAGGCCTTTGCGATCGCCGATTGAATCGTATTGATACTGCGCGCGGCCGTTCAGCATGTCGCGATTGGCCGCGGTGCCCGTGAAGTCCGCGCCCGTGTCGATCGCCTTGCCGAATGTGTAGGTCACACCGGCGAAGAGGCCTTTTCGATAGGGAAGATCGTAGCTTGCCTGCGCTCCGTCGTAATAAGCGATGCCTTGGTTCTGCGCCGATCGGAACTCGCCGAACGCTGGATTCGGCCGGCGTAGATTGATCGTCGCGGTCGAGTACTCGTATTGCGGATTGGGAACCGCGCGGTTCAACACCACGCCCGTTAGAAGCTTCATCGAACGGCTGCCGGTGTAGCCGAAGCGCAACATGCCGCGCGAGGCGGATTGGCGCTCGAACACAAGCGAATAGAGATGGGTGTAGGGTGTGCGGAGATCGTTGGGGAGGACCGAGATCGCTGGCTGGGAATCCGTGGTGGTTAAGTTGCGGAGCGGGTCGAGGAGGTCGGGGTTGTTTAGCGTGATGTAGTTTGCGAATGGCGGGTTCGACCGCACCTGCTGATAAGTGACTGGCGGAATCGGCGAGTAACTTGCCGCGTAAAGCGCGCGCGCCGTCCACGCGCCGCGGATCTTCCACGCGAGGCCCGCGCGGGGCGCGATGTTGTTGCAGTCGCACTTGTAAGGGATCTCGCCGCGCCCGGTCACTTCGAAGGGGGATCCTTCGGGGCTATATCGAACGCCGATATAGAGCTGTAGATCGGGACGCAGCTTGATGCGGTCGGCGAAGTAGGCGTTGCCGCTGGTCTGGCGGAATCCGCGGGTCAGATCGCCGAGGACGATTTCGTAAGTCGTTGGCGTACCCGCGCGCAGGTTTTCGATCGACGTGCGGCCGAAGTTGTTTTGAAACTGGATGAGGCCGCGGAGATTGTTCGACTCCAGCCCGTTCACTTGAATGCGCGAGTGGTCGCCGCCGAAATAGATCTGATGGCGGCCGCCGGCCAGAATCTTTGTGTACGAGAAACCGTTGCGAAAGGTGTTCTGCGCGCGGTCGACGGGGAAGTTCGAGTCGGGACCTAACTCCTCGATTTGAAAACCGAACCGCACGCGCGGGCCGACCGCGTTTGGCTCCGAGACAAGCAACGAATGCGTGCGTTGGAACTGTGTTGCAAGTTGCAGGCCGCCACGATTCCACGTCACGCGCGCGGTGTGAGTTTTCAATGTCGTATCGGGATTTTGTCCGGCCACCAGTTGGAACGCGTCGATCTGTTGCCGGTTTTCCGCGTAGTAGAACGCCATTGGCCTCTTGTCGTAGCGCACGTTGAAATCGGTCTCGTCGATGCGCTGCGGCGCGTTATGGTTGAGGGCGCGCTGGTCGAAGTCGGTCCGGTTCGGTGCGACGGTGGGATAGGCCGCGAAGTATTTTTCCACCACGGCGCGTACGCGCGGGTCGGTTGCGGTCGGCGTGCGTTCCGACAGCCGCGGCACCAAAATGTTTCCGTTCACCATTCCGCGCACTTTGCGCTGGCCCGCGTTGAGGGTCAGAAAGCCGGCCTTGCCAAGATCTCCGGCCAGGCGTCCTCCGTACGCATTCTGCCGCGCGGGCTTTACGCCGCCGACTTGAAAGAACGCCCGTGCGTTAAACACCGAGTTCTGATGGCGCTCGTATAACTCTCCGTGCCAGCCGCTTGGCCGCGCCGGCGGATTGAACACAAAACTCCCTTGCGCGGCCCGGCCTTGATCGGCCGCGAAATGATGGGATTCAACGGCGGCCTCGGATACCAGCGTCACCTGGCTGCCCGCGCGGATCGACAACTCCTTTGCGGCATTCGTGTCGATCAAATACACGGCGACGTTTTCGTTCCGCATCGCGTTGGCGCCCATGCGCTGTGGCTTCGCCGCGTCGGGCGCGGGCGCGGGTGTCTGCGCGTGCAGCGCCCCCAAGAGACCAAACAAGATCAATTTCACTTCTTTTCCACCAAAGACTTGAGCTGCCGGAACACGGTCTCTTCGTAGTCGTGCTTGATTCGTTCCAATCCTTCGTACTTCGATTCGCCCGCGCGCAGTGTCTGATTCCGCAGACAGAGGCCGAGCAGCGCGGTGGCGTCGGCGTCGTCGGGGATGCGTTGCAACACGGCGCGAAATTGATTCGCGGCATCGTCGAAGCGCTTTGTGCGCCAGAGGGCATAGGCCAGATTGAAATGAAAATCGGGATCGGCGGGATCGCCCTCCAGCGCTTTTTCGAAGTTCGAAATGGCGGAATCGTATTTGCCTTGCCGAACCTGCGCGGCGCCGAGATTGGAAAACACCTCGTTCAACGGCACGGCCGAGGCAACGGTTAGAAAAGCCGCCTCGGCCGCCGAATAGTCGCCGAGATAGTGGCGGCTGATGCCGTAGTAGTAGGTCGCCTCCATATAGTGCGCATCGTGACGCGCCACCTTTACGAACCACTGCGAAGCCTGCTGGTAGTCCGCTTTGTCCCAGTAGTGGAGGCCAAGTTGAAACGCGGGCTGTGGGTATTCCGGATCGAGCCGTGCCGCCTGGGTAAAGTATCGGTGCCGTGCCGCCGGATCCTTTGCCAGCAATCCGCGCACATAGCTTTCAATCGCGCCGGCACGGACGTTTTTCCGTCTCGCGAGGAACTCTTCGATCTTTCCGGCGCTATGGGGCGCGATGGCCGACAACACTTTCCAAGCGAGCCGGTTTTGCAGGAGGGCTAGATCGTCGAGCGCGCCCGCTTCCAGCAGTTCCGGCGACTGGTACAGCCGCTTCCGGTCGACCACGCGGGCGCGCAGCTTGATCGACGCTTTTTCGCCTGCGGGCTTGTCGACCTCGAATTCGCCGAAGACGGCGAACTCCGCTTCGAGTTCGTCGGCGATGCGCAGGATCGAGGCTCTCGATAAAACGACGTTGGCGGGCAGCGCCAATCGCTGCATGGCGAGTGTGCGATCGGCTCGATCCAGCGTCAGCAGGCCCTCGGCGTGGACGGCGTCCAGAATGTTCTCGGCCGCTGCCTCGCCGATCCACTCCAAGTTGGCGTCATTGGAGAGATTGGTAAAAGGCAGAACGACGGTGGCCTGGCCCCACGTTGCGGGAATGTACACAAGCAACGGCAGCGCTGCAAAAAGCTTGCGGGGCATTACACTGCCATTTTAGCGCGCGCTCAAAAAAATCGCCCTCCCGCCGGGGCGAGAGGGGCCAATTGGAGGATCGGTCTTGTCGAAATTAATTCACAACCAGCTTGGTGTTGGTGCCGCCGATGCGGATTTCGGTGATGCGGTACTTGCCGTCGCCGTTCTGGTATCGAATCGAGGTCGATCCGAATTTGGAGTCACCCTGTTCGGTCTTGATCGCGGCTTCGGCCTTGGTTTTGCCGTTGCGAAGGACCATCTTCTCGCCGTCGACTTCGACCTTGTACTCGCCGGGCTTCAACTCAACGCCGTTCAACAGCGACGGTTGAAACAGAGTGACTTTGGAAGACATCGCGCCGGCGAAGACAAACGACACCGATGCGGCAAACAACACGAATAACTTCTTCATGGAAATCAGGCTCCTGTGCTGACGGATTCAATCCGCCACTTTCTTTATCTGATGGTTTACGCGGGATTCGATTGCCTTTGTGGCTCACCGCGTTTTTTGCGGGGTGCGGCGCTGACTCGTTAGCGCCGCTGTCTGAATGGTTATACGGATCAGGGCTCGAAATGTTCCGCGAAGACCGAGATTTTTTTGCAGGCTTCGTGTTGGAGCTCGGCGTCATCGCCGAAGCCGTGCAACCATTCGATGCCGGGTTCGGCGCGGAACCACGTCCATTGACGCTTGGCGTACTGCCGCGTTTTTACTTTCATCTCTTCGAAACATTCGGCGGCGGGTTTTCCTCGCAGGTGCGCGAGAGCCTGGCGGTATCCAAGCGATTCGAACGGCTTCGATTCCGCGAACGGCATCAGCGCGCGGACTTCGTCCAATAGGCCGCAATTCCACATCGCTTCGCAACGGGCGTCGAGCCGTGCGTAAAGCGCTTCGCGCGGCGGATCGACGCCGAGCAACAAACAGTTGTAGCCTTCGAGCGGTTTTACGGGCTGGTCGGCGAACAGCGCCGTCGACGAACGCCGCGCGAGAACCCTCATCTCCAGCGCGCGCAGTGACTTGTTCCGGTCATTCGGATGAATCCGGCGCGCGGCTTCCGGATCGAGGCGTTCGAGCAATCGCCGCACATCGCGGCGTTCCAGATCGGCGCGCAAGGCGTCGTCGCGTTGCGGGCTGGGCGAGAGGCCCCGCAACAGAGCGCGCAGGTAGAAACCCGTTCCGCCACAGAGAATCGGGAATTGGATCGAAGGCAGTAGCGCCGTTACATCGCGCGCGAAGTCGCCGGCGGTGTACGGCTCCAGTGGGTCGCGGATGTCGATCAGATGATGCCGTACGTCTGCGCGCTCGACCGCGGAGGCCCTTGCCGAGCCGATGTCGAAACCCCTGTAAACCTGAACGGAGTCGTAGTTTACGATCTCTCCGCCGAAGCGGCGCGCCACTTCCAAAGCCAGTGCGGACTTCCCCGAACCGGTCGGTCCCGCGATCGCAATCAGTGGTTTCGGCGCCATCCCCAGACACCAGTGTAGAATCGGGAACCTATTGGGGGCGCGGGGAATCGTATACTAAGAGGCAAAATCGCCTTTCTCGTCCGAGAGGGTAAAAAGGAATTCAGAATGGACTCGACACGCGTATGCGGATGGTTCGGGACCGGCTTGTTTATGGCCGGCACGGCGTTGTTACCGTTGTATGCGCAGGCGGACAAGTCGTCCTCCTACTACAACTACGCGATGGGGCATTTGTATGCCGACCTCGGGCTAAGTGGTGGCAACAAGGCGGAATTCCTCAACAAGGCGATCGATCACTACAAAAAAGCGCTGAAGGACGACCCGAACGCGGGCTTCATCGGCGAAGAGCTTTCCGAGCTGTACATCCAATCGGGCCGACTGCGTGAAGCGGTCCGCGAATTGGAAGATATTCTCAAGACGAACCCGAACGATCTGACCGCGCGGCGCGTGTTGGGCCGCATTTCGGCGCGGCTGATCGGCGATCCGCAGCAGCGCGGGCTCAATCAGAAGATGCTCGACCAGGCGCTGGAGCACTATAAAAAGATCGCCGAACTCGAACCGGCCGATATCGACGCGCATCTGATGTTGGGCCGGTTGCACAAGATGAGCCGGAATTCGGTCGATTCGAAAACGGCCTATGAAAAGGCGCTGAAGATTGATCCGGAGAACGTCGACGCGCTGAGCGGCCTTGCGATGGTGTATGCCGATGTGGGCGATTCCGTGAAAGCCGCCGAGCTGCTCAAGAAGGTGGCCGATAAGAGCCCGAACCTGCGGACGTTGACGCAGCTTGCCGAAGCCTATGAACAGATGCGCGAGTTCAAGCTGGCGGGGCAAACGCTGAAGCGCGCGGTGGATATGCAGCCGGACAACACGGAGTTGCGCCGCGCTTACGCAAATCTTCTGGTACAGGCCGAAGAATTCGACGCCGCGTTGAAGACGTTTGAGGAGATCGTCGCCGATGAACCTCGCGACGCGGCTTCGTGGTTGCGGCTATCGCAACTCCACATGCAGCTCGGGCACACGGATAAGGCGTTGGACGCGCACAAGAAGGCGGCGGATCTTGAGCCGAATAATCTCGAAGTCCGTTACAACGCCGTGAATATTCACGAAGCGCAAGGCAAGCTGGCCGAAGCGATCGCCACGATGAAGGAAGTGCTGCAGGATCCGAACACGCGCGCTTCGGCCACCAATATCGAGTCGAAGCGCAACCGTGCGCGATTGCTGGAGCGGCTCGCGCAGCTCTATCGCTCAAACGAGCAATACGCCGAAGCGGTGGCGACATTTAAGGAAGTCGGCGAAATCGATAACAAGGAGTTCGGCGCGCGCTCGGCGGCACAGATCATCGAGACATGGCGCCAGGGGCGCGACTTCGGCAAGTCGATCGCCGAGGCTGATGAAGCGCTAATTAAATATCCGAACGATCGGATGATCCGCCTGGTGCGCGCTTCGTCGCTGGTCGAAGTCGGCCGGGCCAAGGAAGCGGTCGACGACGTGAAGTCGATGCTCGACGGCAAGAACGATCGCGACGTTCATTTCCAGCTCGCGCAGTTGCACGACCGCGCGAAGAACTATCCGGAGGTTGCTAAATCACTGGAGGCCGCCGAGAAACTTTCCTCCAACGATAAAGAACGGGAAGCCGTGTGGTTTTCACGTGGTTCGATGCTCGAACGGCAGAAGAAGTTTGAGGAAGCCGAGCGCGAGTTCCGGCGCGTCATTGAGAAGAATCCAAACAACGCGGGCGCTCTGAATTACCTGGGCTACATGCTCACCGATCGGAATGTGAAACTCGCCGAGGCTGAGAAATTAATCGCCAAGGCGTTGGAGATCGAGCCCGGCAACGGCGCGTATCTCGATTCGCTTGGATGGGCGCAGTTCCGTCTCGGTAAGTTCGACGAAGCGGAGGCGTCGTTGAAATCGGCGGCGCAAAAGCATCCAAAGGACCCGACGATTCAGGATCACCTTGGCGATGTCTATCTCAAGGCCGGTAAGTTGAAAGAGGCGATTAACGCTTGGGACCGCGCTGTAAAGGCGTGGCAGGTTTCATCGGCCGCCGATCGCGAAAACCTCGATATCAACAAACTGCAAAAGAAGTTGGAAGGCGCCAAGAAGAGCTTGGCGAAAGAGTCGACGACACCGCGGGGCGGCAAGCAGCAATAGATGGCGGGCGAGGCGGCGCAATCGAACGCGCAAGTCGATATCGCGGTTCTCGACGACGACCTCGACTTCCGCAACTACATGGAGGACGTGCTGAAGGACGAGGGCGTCTATGCGGTTCGTACGTTTGCGCATCCCGACGACCTCTTCGCCGCGGCCGGGCAGCAGGTCCCCGACATTGTGTTGCTCGACATGAAGATGGGCGAGTTCAAGGGCGACATCGTGCTTGAGCAGTTGCAGACACGATGGCCCGGCATCTGCGTGATCGTTGTTACCGGATATCCTTCGTTCGAAGACATGCGCGCGACGTTTAAGCTCAACGTCTTCGATTACATGACCAAGCCGTTTTCGCTGGCTCAACTGCGGCAGGTGCTGAAGAACGCCGTCGAAACCAGGGACTTGGGGAAGACGCCGCAGGACCGGTTGCGCGAGCGGCTGGGCCATCGCATCAAGGTGTTGCGTGTTGAACGCGATTGGTCGCTGAAGGATTTGGCGGCGTCGACCAAGCTCAGCGTTTCGCAGATCAGCGCGATCGAACGCGGCACACATCTGCCGTCGATAGAGTCGCTGCTGGCGATCTCGAAGGCATTCGATAAGCGTGCAAGCGAAATTTTGCAATCAATAGACTTCTAGCGCGCTCCGCGCCCTCTCGCAGTACGCGAAGAACTCATCGCGCTGCGCGGCAGTTGCGAACGGCAGATTCGCGTTCTTGTAGTATTCGACCTCGGCGCGCCAGCGCTTTGCGTAGGCTTCGCGGGCGGCGCGAACCATCGCCGGCTTGCCATCGCGCAGCACGTACCGTGGATTCGTATGGCCGAGTATGTCGGGCTCGCCTTCTTCCTTGCGAGCTTTTGTGCGTGCGGCGAACCAGGCGCTTTCCGCGCCCGCGGTTGCGGTGACCGACAGCGATCGCTTTGCGCCATCGCCCTTGATTGTCGCGACGACCACGCCATTGCGGACGATTTCAATCGACTCCAACGGCCGCCAGAACGACGCTGTCGCAGACAGAGTTTCGCCGTTGCGCGTCAGTTCGACGAGCGGGCCGTTCGACACAACCACTTCACCGCGCCGCACACCCTCGGCCCACGATTCGTAGGCCGATGCTGATGGGCGTCCCTTCACCAGCGCACGCTCCGGGCCCAGCAACGGCAGCCATTTCGGCCACGGCACGGAGCGGCCGAGCGGCACCGGGAAATCGCTGCCCGCGATGCCGGTGACAACAAAGCCGGCGTTGAGGAGTTCGTACCACTCGGTGGTCCACAGTTTGCCGAACTGGAAGACTTCGAGAAAGTCGAGATTGCCGAGCGCGAGGTCCATCGGCAATGTCGAGTGTGTCATCGATCCGTGGAAGTGCGCGAAGCCGCGGAGCGCGCCAACTTTCTTGCCGCGATCGAACAACAGCGCCGGAAAGGGCGAGGCGTTTGGCTCGTTCGCGTACATCGCGCCCACGCTCAAGGGCCGCACGAGTTCGCGCCCACCGAGCAGATTGATGTGGCCGTAGTATTCGGCGCGCGACTCCTGCCCGGAGCGGATTGAGTAGCCCGGCATCTTCGCCTCCGCTTGTGGCCCGAAGCCATACTGCGGCGCGGCGTCGATCTGGCGCTGCAACTGCAGGAACATCCCGACGGAGAGATCTTCGGCGGCGAGTAGTTTCAAGAACGCCCGGTCGTCGGCGGGTTGGCGCGGGAGATGGATGTGGTCGTCGGCGGAGATCCAATCGCCGGCGGCCCAGCGCTTCATCGGTAACACGACGCGACGCGTTTCGCCGGCTTTCAACGTAAACGTGGAGGAGGCGGGTTCGTACAGTGTCCCGCGAAACGCTTCGATCTTGTAATCGCCGGCGGGCAGCGTGAAAGTCGCGCTGCCATCGAGCAGGTAGAAGTGCGACTGCTCGTTGTTGACGAGTTCGATCGTGCGTGGATCAGGCTTCGCGCGCCACATGGTGTCGCGGTAGAAAAGGTCGATTTTCAGCGGCAGAATGGCGTCGACCGGATGGAGGCGAAAGGGGCGGTCGCTCTTGGACAGATACACGCGGACCGGCACGTTGGGTTCGGTGGCGAGCGAGAGCGTGGCGACGTTGGCGTCGCGGCGGAGTTGCGCGACGACCAGCAGTAAGCCGCATACAATCAAGAGGAGAGCACGGGACATGGGGATGAGTATACGCCTGCTGATTGTGCTTGGCGCAGGGGCATTAACGGCGGCAGGGGAGATGTTGTTTCGATTAACGAAACCGGATCTCGACATCGACTCGATCGTCGCCAGCGGGTTTCATCGATGACGAAACACTCTTCAAGTTCTCAAACTCCTGCCCGCGTAGCAGCGACTTCAAGAACGTATTGGTGTACGACCCATTCATAGGGTCTCCCGGCTTCAGCTTCCATTGCCTCCGCGCGGCGCGCTCCTGGTTCACGTCCAGGCCCGATAGTATTAGGTCGCCGAAGTAGAATAGCTTGCCTTTTGCGATGTCGATCGTCAGCACGACCGTGTTGTCGGCATTGAGTTGGCGATTTTGTTTCATAACGGTGGCCAGATAACCGCGCGAAGAAAAATCCTCGCGCGCTTTGTCGATCGCCGATGATACTTGCGTCCAATTTGCCGTCGCGCCGATTCTGAAACCCGCCGCCTTCAGTAACGCCGCCGGGTTCTCCGCATCGCCGGTAAAATTGACCGCACCGAGTTTGTACACCGGACCTTCTTCAACGGAAACGCTGACGGCGGCATCGCCATTGGCTTCCGTTGCACGGATGCTGGGGAACTGTACGGCGAGGTGGCCAAGTTCCTCGTACATCGGGCGGATGTTCAGGTTCAGCAGCGCGTTGAACGACCTTTCCGTGAACTCGGTATCAGCGGCTGCACGGAGAATCGCCGTCTGCAACCGGCTCGCGTCGATCGCCTTGTTGCCGGAAAAACTCGCCGATTTCACTTTGGCCAAGTCGGCGGGCCGGAAAACTAATCGCGGGCGGCTACCGCTCAAATCGCCTTCTGTCTTCGCCGTGATTTTTCGCGCCACTCCGCGGCGTTTCAGTTCAGCCTCGATCGCGTCGATGTAGCGGATCGACGCTTCGTTGGTCGTCGGAATCGACCGTTGAATGAGTGGGTCCGCTTTGGTGATTGCGGCCCACACCGCGGCCTCGTCGGCTCCGGGAAGTTCAAGCAACGTCTCTTGCGTCTCCGCCATTTCCTGAATCTCGAACCTCAAATCGAATCCAGAGACCGAGCCCTGCGTGAGCGGTTGATATTGGAAGTTGCAACTGCGATAGAAGCCCGAGTTGACGATGCGCTCGCAGGCCTTGGCGAACGTCGACGCTTCGGCGAGCTCCTTGAGCTTCAAACCGGATGCGGCGACGACGGCCTGTTCCGGCAACCTGGTATGTCCGGTCGCGCCTATCCGGAGCACCGGGAACTTCTGCTGCGCGTTGAGCGCCAAGGAAATTACCAGCATTCGAATCCACATGGTCACCTCTCAAGCGCCGCGTCGCGTTCGACCTTCGCCACGCGCAGCCGGAGCGCCGAGTACCACTCTTTGTAGCCGCGTTGTTGCGCGAGTCGGTGTTCGGCGTTGGCCTGCCAGTTGCGGATTGCCTCTTCCGACTCCCAGTAGGACGCGGTGATGCCGATTCCAGCGCGCGCGGATTCGTAACCCAGAAAGCCTGGCTGTTGTTGCGCTAGTCTCCTGTCTTGGATAATTCTTTACAAAGGCGCACCTTGTCGAGGATAACGTCTGCGGAGGCCTTCCATGTGAAGGGGGTCGGGGCTCCGTTCCAACCGGCCAGCCAG
>VFZW01000037.1 GCA_016871055.1 Acidobacteriota bacterium | reverse complement strand
TCGGACCGAATCTCGGCGCCATCAATCGAGCCGCCCTCATCTCCTCCGAGCACGTATGCCTGCCTCTTGCACCGGATCTCTATTCATTGCAAGGGCTGCAGAACCTGGGCCCGACATTACGGAGCTGGCGATCCATCTGGACGGACCTAAAGTCTAAGGCGCCGAAAGATCTTTCGATTCCAAACGGAGCCATGCATCCGCTCGGCTACGTAGTCATGCAACACAGTATGCGCGACAGCCGGCCAGTTAAGGCCTACCAGAAATGGATGGATCGCATTCCGAATGTCTATCGGAGTTCGGTTCTTGACCGGCCCGATGACGAGTCCAATCACTGTCTGGCTCTTTTGAAGCACTATCGCAGCTTGATGTCGATGGCAATGGAAGCCGGAAAACCGATGTTCGATCTCAAGCCCGCCGACGGCGCAATCGGCGCCCACTTCGAAGCGGTTCGGGACTGCGGCCGCGACTTCGAGCAACTCGCCAAGGCCATCGCGGCTCGCGCCGGCATTGACCTTAACGCACCGGCTGAACAATAATCTCGCTCATCCGGCAGTTCTGCCGCTGCACTTCCGGTGAACACGAACGCGTCTTGCCGTGCTTGTCCAGGCACACACGAACTTCGCTCAAAAACCGGCCCGTGCAGCGCACCGTCACCGCGTCCTTCGGCATGCCCGGGTTGACGGCAACGATCTCGTCGCGAATCTTCGCGGGCGCGACCGTCCGCGCGTTAGGCGGGCTCTGCATCGCTTGCGGAATCTTGATCGACGTGAATGCCGTGCGCGCTTTGGCAAAGTACTCGGTTGCACTAAGGCCAACGCAAACGCCGTGGCGGTCCCACTCGTGACGCACCAGCCGCGGGCTCGGCATGATGTCGAGCATCTTGTCGACGAGCGCGTTCGACAGCCGCTGACTCGTCGCGCAGTATTGCGGCGATCCGCTGTTGTACTGGGGCCAAAGCCCATGCAGCACGAAGTTGTATTGCCGTGAACCCGCGCATTGCATCCTATCGCGCTCGCCCGCGGGCGAACTGCAATACTGGGGCGACCAGGACAGAGCCAGCAAGTAATAATCGAATTCTCCCGCCGTGCCGCGAGGCGCGTTGCGGTCATCGGAGAACAGCGAAATCGAAAAGACGGCAATTGCGAAGTTGCGCATGACCCTACAATGTTAGCTTGAGCGAAACCGAGCTTCTATCCAAAATCACGGCGCGGGCCAAGCGCGCGGGGCTTGCGCAAGGTGGCGGCATCGTCACCGGCATCGGCGACGACTGCGCGATCTTTCGGCAAAAAGGCAGCCCACAAGATCTCGTCTTCACCGCCGACATGATGCACGAAGGCGTTCACTTCACTTGGGACGAAGCGCCCGAAGACGTCGGCTGGAAGGCGCTGGCGCGATCGTTGAGCGACTGCGCCGCGATGGGCGCGAAGCCTCTGTTCGCGCTCGTTTCATTCGCCGCTCCGGCGGACGCGGTTGCGTGGATCGACGGCTTTTTCGACGGGTTTTTCAAGCTCGCCAGGAAACATGGCGTCGTACTCGCGGGCGGCGATCTGTCGGCAACGCAACGTATTTCGTGCGATGTCACCGTATGCGGGGAAGTTCCGCGCGGCAAGGCGATGCTCCGGTCGTCCGCGCGGGCAGGCGAGCGTGTTTGCGTGAGCGGGGCGCTCGGAAAGGCCGCGCTGGCGCTTGATGCGCGCGGGCGTTTTCTTCCCACGCCGCGCGTGGAACTGGGCCTTGCGTTGCGCGCGAGCGGCGTTCGCTGCGCGATGGATTTGAGCGACGGCCTGTCGATGGACTTGGCGCGGCTGTGCGCGGCGTCTGATTGCGGCGCGGTGATTGACGATGTGCCCATCGCAAAGGGCGCGTCGTTGCGGCATGCGCTGCATGGCGGCGAGGACTACGAACTGCTCTTCACGCTGCCCGCAAAGGCCAAACTGCCCCGAGGGTGTTTTGTGATCGGCACAGTTACGAAGAGCGCGGTGCTATTTCGCGGCGAACTCTTAAAACCGGAAGGATGGGATCACTTCCGATGAACCGCGTCGTCCATTTGATCGAGGCGTTTCGTCACTCGAAGACCATGTTCGCCGCGGCGAAACTCGGCGTGTTCGACGCGACGCCGGTAACCGCCGCCGCTTTGGCGATGCGGCTCGGATCGGACGCGCGTGCGACGACTCTACTGCTCGACGCCTGCGTCTCAATCGAACTGCTCATTCGCGACGGCGACATCTATCGCAACACCGCCGACAGCGATGAGTACCTGCGCCGCGACAGCCCGCACACCCTGGTCGGTTACGTGCTGTATTCCAATGATGTGTTGTGGCAGTTGTGGGCGCATCTCGACGACGCAGTGCGCGAAGGCACGCATCGCTGGCCGCAGGCGTTCGGCATGGAAGGCCCGATTTTTTCGCACTTCTTCAAGACCGAAGAATCGATGCGGACGTTCCTCACCGGGCTGCATGGCTTCGGCATGCTGGCCTCGCCAGCTGTGATCGCGGCGCATGACCTTAGCCGCTTCCAGCGCTTCGTCGATCTTGGCGGAGGTACGGGACATCTTGCGTTGAGCTTTGTCGAACGGCACCCAGACGCAAGCGCCGCTGTCTTCGATCTTCCGCGCGTGATTCCGCTTGCGCTCGAAATGACACATGGCCGCGTCGACTGCATTGCCGGCGATTTCTTCGCCGATGAACTCCCCCTGGCCGATTGCTACGCGCTTTCGCGCATTCTGCACGATTGGTCCGATGAAAAGATCCGCCGGCTGCTTGCAAGAGTGTTTGCGGCGCTGCCCGAAGGCGGCGGTTTGTTAATCGGCGAGATGTTGCTTGACGACGATCGCCGCGGCCCGGTGAGCGCGTTCATGCAGTCTCTTTCGATGCTCACCTGCACCGAGGGACAGGAGCGATCGGCGGCTGAATATGAAGCGTTGTGCCGCGCCGCCGGCTTCCGCGAAGTACACGCCAAGAAGACCGGCACACCCTCGGACGCCGTGCTTGCCATAAAATGACCCAGTGGCTATTACTATCGAAAGAATTCCGTGGAAGGGCTGGGAGAACTGCTTCCGCCTCGCCAATGGCACCGTTGAACTGATCGTCACCGAAGACATCGGACCGCGCATCATGCGCTATGCGTTCATCGGCCAGCAGAACCTGTTCAAGGAGTTCACCGAGCAACTCGGGCAGTCCGGAGAAGCGACGTGGACGATCCGAGGCGGGCATCGGTTGTGGAAGGGGCCGGAGGATCGCCACGCGACCTACGCGCTCGACAACGGGCCGATCGCGATCGAGGCCAGCACGAACGGCGTTACCGCGATTCAACCGGTGGAACCCGAGACGGGTCTGCAAAAGACGATGGTGATCACGCTGGCCGAAGAGGACACGCGCGTCACGGTCGTTCACAAGATCGCGAATCGCAATTTGCTCCCCGTCGAAATTGCCGCGTGGACGCCAACAGTAATGGCGCAAGGCGGGCTCGGCATCAGCGGCTTCCCGCCGCGTGGAACTCATCCGGAGTGTCTTGAACCGACCAATCCGCTTACCATGTGGGCGTTCACCGATCTCAGCGATCCGCGCTGGAAGTTCACCAACAAGTACCTGACGCTGCGACAGGATCCGGATAACCCGCGCCCGCAAAAGCTCGGCCATTTCAACGAACACACCTTCGGGGCGTATCTCCTCGACGGCCAAATGTTCGTCAAGCAGTATCATCCCGATCCATCGAAGAAACATCCGGAGTTCGGCGCGTCGTTTGAAATTTTCACCAACGCGGATTTCCTCGAACTCGAAACCATGGGTCCATTCACAACGCTTCACAAAGATGAAGTATTGACCCACACCGAACACTGGAGCCTGCATGATGGCGTCATGCTCGCCGATCTCGAAGACTGGGCGCTCGACGAAATTCTATTACCCGTTCTGAGGAAACACACATGACACGAAGATCGTTTCTCTTCGCTTCGCTAGCCGCGGCGTCACAAACAAAACGCCGGCCAAATGTTTTGTTTATCGCGACTGACGATTTGAACTGCGCGCTCGGCTGCTACGGCCACCCGGTGGTGAAAACGCCGAACCTGGACCGCCTTGCCGCGCGCGGCGTGCGCTTTGAACGCGCCTACACGCAGTTCGCGCTCTGCAGTCCGTCGCGCTCTTCGCTAATGACCGGGCTCGGACCCGACACAACGACGATCTACAACCTGCAGAAGCACTTCCGCGAGGCGATTCCGAACGTCGTCACGCTGGGCCAGTGCTTCCAGAAGAACGGCTACTACGTCGCGCGCGTCGGCAAGATTTATCACTACGGCAATCCGGGACAGATTGGTACCGACGGCCTCGACGACGCGCCCACCTGGCAGCACCGCGTGAATCCGAAGGGCGTGGATAAAGACGAAGAGCCGAAGCTGAAATTCGGGACGCCGGAACGTACGGGCATTGGTTCGTCGATCTGCTATTATGCGTCGCCGGAACCGGATGAAAAACACACCGACGGCATGGTGGCCACCGAGATCATCAAGATGATGGAGCAAAGCAAGGACAAGCCGTTCTTCCTCGGCGCGGGCTTCTACCGGCCGCATTGCCCCTACATCGCGCCCAAGAAGTACTTCGACATGTACCCCGCCGAGAAGATGCGGCCGATCGAACTCGTCGAAGGCGAGAACAGTATCGCGCCGCCGTGGGCTTACTTTACATCGCCTCCGAACTGGAATATGTCGTACCAGCTTCAGCAGGAAGCGTTGCAAGCTTACTACGCCGCGATTTCGTTCGTCGATGCCAACGTCGGACGGTTACTCGACGCGGTCGATCGCCTCGGTATCGCCGACAACACCGTCATTGTTTTTTGGTCCGATCACGGCTACGGCACCGGTGAGCACGGCCAGTGGATGAAGCAAACGGTCTTCGAGGCCGCCACGCGCATACCGTTGCTCTTCGCGGGACCCGGCGTGAAAGCGAGAGGAAAGGCGTCGCCGCGCACGGTCGAGATGCTCGACTTCTATCCAACTCTTGCCGATCTCTGCGGACTCTCCGAAGTGCCGTCGAACCTGCATGGAAAGAGCCTGCGGCCGCTTCTGGAGAATCCGAACGCGAAGTGGGATCGCCCCGCGATCAGCCAGGTCGCCCGCAATCGCAACAACGCAAAGAAGTCCCTGATGGGTTATAGCATCCGCACCGAGCGCTATCGCTACACCGAGTGGGACGGCGGCGCCGAAGGCGTGGAGTTGTACGACTATCAGGCCGACCCGAAAGAACTCAAGAACCTCGGCAACAGCGCCGCGCACGCAAAGACGCGCGCGGAGTTGAAGAGCCGTCTGGCCGCAATCACCAAGTTGAGAGAAAAATCGTCATGAATCGCAGACAGTTCTTATCCGCACTCGCCGCCGCGCCGCTGGCGCGAGCGGCTGACAACAAACCGAACGTGATCGTCATACTCGCCGACGACCTCGGCTGGGGCGACATCGGCTGTTATGGCAGCGATCTCCCAACGCCGAACATCGATTCGATTGCCAAGAACGGCACACGTTTCACCGACGCCCACGTCTCGTGCCCGTACTGCTCGCCGACACGCGCCGGCCTGATGACGGGCCGCTATCAGACGCATTTCGGCCACGAGTTCAATCCCGGCCCGGCCGAGCAGGCAGTCGAAAATTTCGGGCTTCCGCTCACCGAAACCGCGATGCCGGCGCGCTTCAAGGCGCTGGGCTATCGCACCGGGATGTTCGGCAAGTGGCATCTGGGCTATCGCGAACAGTATCGCCCGATGCGGCGCGGCTTCGATGAGTTCTACGGATTCCTCGGCGGCGCGCACAGCTATACCAACGCCAACGCCGATTCCGCCAATCCGATCTATCGCGGCGATACGAAAGTCGACAAGGTCGACTACGCCACCGACGAGTTCACGCGCGAAGCCGTGTCCTTCATCGAACGCAACAAGGATAACCCGTTCTTCGTCTACCTGCCCTACAACGCCGTGCACACTCCTATGCACGCGCTCGACAAATACATCGCGCGGTTCCCTCAGATTACCGATCCGCAGCGGCGCCTATACGCCGGCATGACGGCGGCGCTCGACGACGGCGTCGGTGCGGTGCTCAAGACGCTCGACAAACACAAGTTGACGAACAAGACGCTTGTTGTATTCTTCACCGACAACGGTGGCCCAACACCCACGAACACGTCTCGAAATGGCCCGCTGCGCGGATACAAGGCGCAAGTTTGGGAAGGCGGGTTGCGAGTGCCGTTTATCGTGCAATGGCCCGGCCAGATTCCGAAAGGCAAAGTGTTCAACCATCCGATCATCGCGTTGGACATCTTGCCGACCGCGATCGCAGCCGCGGGTGGCACGCCGGATGCATCGTGGAAACTCGACGGCGTCAATCTGCTGCCACATATGCAAGGCAAGACGAAAGCGGCGCCGCACGCGCGGCTGTTCTGGCGCTTCGGAAGGCAATATGCCATGCGCGAAGGCGACTGGAAACTCGTATCGATAGGCGAAGCGCCGATGTTGTTCAACCTCGCCAAAGACATCGGCGAGAAGAACGATCTCTCCGCGCAGGAGAAGGACCGGATGCGCGCGATGTCGGCCGCGTGGGAAGAGTGGAATAAGAAGAACATCGCACCGCTTTGGCAGCCACGCGCGGCTGACGGACAGAAGAAGAAAAAGAAGAAAAAGGCATAGATGGGCCACACTCGACGTAATCTCATCGCCACCGGCGCCGCGGTCAGTCTGCTCGCGCAACAGAAAGACCGCTTCTATGAACGCGGCCCCGTCCGCATTCGCTACGAAGAACACGGCGCCGGTTTCCCGCTCATGCTCATCGCCGGCGGCGGCTTGAACTCGACCATCGAGGGCTTGAAAAACGCGAGCCCCTTCAACCCAATCAATGAGTTCAAAAACGAATACCGGTGCATCGCCGCCGATCTCCGCAACGCCAATCCGGGCCAATCGACCGGCCCTCTCGAAGTCGATCGCCCCTGGGATTCCTACACCGACGATCACCTTGGCCTGATGGACCATCTCGGCATCGAAAAATTCATGGTGCTCGGCTTCTGTATAGGAGGTCCGTTTATTTGGAACCTTCTGCGCCGCGCGCCGAACCGTGTCGTCGCCGCAGTGCTCGCGCAACCGAGCGGATCACGCCCCGATATGCGCGATTTGTTCTATGACAACAACCGCAAGGGCTGGGGCCCGGATCTCGTCAAACGCCGCCCGGAGATTTCCACAGGGGCTGCGGAAAAGTTCCTCACGAAGATGTACCGGACCAACGCCGATTTCGTTTTCACGGTCTCGCGCGATTTCGTCCGCTCCTGTCAAACGCCAGTACTGATATTGCCGGACGACATTCCGGCACATCCGTATGCCGTGGCGATGGAAGCGGCGATGCTCGCGCCGAAAGCAGAAGTCAGCATGTTTCCGTGGAAGGAGCCGAAGGAGCGGATTCCGCTGGCCGTGCGGCAGATCCGGTCATTTTTGCGAGCGCATCGGGGAGCGTAACCCTAGTCGCGACGGCAGACTGCCGTCGCCTTGCTATTCTACTTTTCAAATGCGCCTCGCTTTCCTTGCGTGTGTGACTCTGGCCGCCCAGCCGAGTGTCGATCACCATCAGCACCTTCCGCGCTCGGCGTTGGCGCCGCCAGAGGGCTACGCGCAATCCGCCGCGGAACTTGTCAAGCAGTTGGATGAAGCGAAAATCGAACGTGCGGTGCTGCTCTCGATCGCCTATCGGTTGGGCAATCCCAATCGCCGACCGGTCGCCGACGAATAAGAACGCGTGCAGGCCGAGAACGATTGGACGGCGGAACAAGCCGCGCAATTCCCCAAACGGCTCACGGCTTTCTGCGGCGTCAATCCGTTGAAAGACTACGCCGTGCGCGAGATCGCCCGCTGCGCCAAGGACCCGCGGTTGCGCCGGGGCCTCAAACTTCACTTCGGAAGTGTCGCCCAGTTACGCCGAGTCTTAACGGAAGCGAATCGGTATCGCATGGCGATCGTTGCGCACATTAGGTCGAGCTACGATAAACGCCGTCCTTGGGGTGCTCGACAGGCGCAGGCGTCGAGGCGGCTCTCACCGTGTTCGCCGACGCAATGGCGGCGCGCGACAGACGGATGAAGCGCGTCTATATTGATGTGTCGATAGCTCTCTGGGAATCGAAGCCTGACGCGCTCGTTCGACTCCTGCGCAGGATCGGCATGAAGCGGCTGGTTTATGCCTCCGACAGCCCGCCGTCGAAAGCTCTGCAGAACTTCCGAAGACTCCCGCTTACCGAACGCGAATTGAGACGGATCGAACTGAACGTCACGGCGGCACCGGTCAATTCGGACCCGCCGCCCCTCGAAGAGTTCCCGCGCGATAGAATCGAAGCACCAAATGCACCGCCGCCTCTTCCTCTCGACAGCAGCCGCAAGCGCTGCGCTCGCCGCGCCCGGCAAAGTAAAAGTCGCATTCCTCGGCATCGGCCACAGCCACTTCTCGGGCAAGTACAAAGCCGCGCTCGACAACTCCGACTACGAAATCGCCGGCATCGCCGACGACGATCCCGCGCGCAACGCCGCCGGGCGGAAAGACCCGCGCCTCGCCGGCGCCAAGTGGATGACCGAGGCCGAGCTCTTGAAAGACCCGTCGATCCAACTCGTCGTTGTCGAATGCGCGGCTTGGGAAGCGATTCCGCTCGGGAAGAAAGTGATCGCGGCGGGCAAACATCTGCATCTCGAAAAACCTCCCGGCAACGAGTGGGCGCCGTTCAAAGCACTCGTCGAAGACGCGCGCAAGAAAGGCCTTATCATTCAAACTGGCTATCTCTGGCGCTGGCACAAAGCCGTCGTCGATGCCATCGCCGCCGCCAAGCAGGGCTGGCTCGGCGAGGTGTTCATGGTCAAGGCCGACATGTCCGCCGACCGCGATCAGGGCCAGCGCGATGTCGAAGCCAAATACAAAGGCGGCGGGCTGTTTGAACTCTCCGGCCATGTCATCGATCGCGTGATCGAGATCCTTGGCCGCCCGAAGACCGTCAAGAGCTGGCTGCGACACGACACCAGCGTGAAGGACAAACTCGCCGATAACAACGTCGCGGTCTTCGAGTACGACAAAGCGCTCGCCGTCATAACGCAGTCGGCGAAAAAGGCCGGCGCGGGCGATCTGCGCAGTCTCGAAATCAACGGCACCGAAGGGACGATCGTCCTCCACCCCGAAGCCAACCCCATCGGCATGCGCGTCTTTATGAAGAAAGCCAACGGCCCTTACAAAGCCGGCTGGCAAACGGCCACAGTGCCGCCACAGCCGCGATTTGTCGAAGACTTCAAGGAACTTGCGCAAGCGATCCTCCAGAAGAAGCCGCTCAAGCACTCCTACGATCACGAACTTCTGCTCCACGAAACCCTGCTACGCGCCTCCGGAGAACTCCCGCAATGACACGACGCACCGCGCTCGCCGCTTCCATATCCGCCGCCTTCGCCCAAGGCTCCAAAACAAATTCGGCCGTTACTGTCGGAGTACTCGGCAACGGCAACCGCGGCACGTATGTCGCCGAGATGCTGGCCAAGAACACGCCGGGCCGCGTGGTCGCGCTCTGCGATCTCTTCCCTGAAAAGATGGAGGCCGCCAAAAAGCGTATCGGCGTTGACAATCCGCGCCTCTACGCCGATTTCCGCAAGATGCTCGAGAGCGACATCGACGCCATCATCATCGCGACGCCCGTCTTCCTGCACGCCGAGCACTTCGAAGCCGCGGTCAAGTCCGGCAAGCACATCTACATCGAAAAACCCGCCGCCGGCACGGTCGCCGACTGCAAGAAGATCATGCAACTCGCGGATCGCTCTGATCGCAAGATCAACATCAACTTCGGCTTTCAGCGCCGCTACGCCGAGCTTTACTTAAAAGCGAAAGCCGTCGCCGATTCCGGCGACATCGGCTCGATTCAGATGGGCTTCGCGCGGTTCATCAAAAGCGAAGGCGCCTGGAACGAAGAGCGCCGTCTGCCACCGCCATCGACCGAAATGGGCAAGATCGTCGGCTGGTATGCGTGGAAGGATTTGAATGGAGATCTGATCGTCGAGAACAATGTGCATTCGATCGACGTGTTGAACTGGTTTCTCGGCGGCCGGCCCAAGAGCGCCATCGGCGCGGGTGGTTCGACCAAGGCCCGCCAAGGCGATACCAGCGACCATAACTTCGTGGCCTATGAATACGCGAACGGCGTGCAGGGACAACTGCTCGGCGCAACACTCGCGCCCGCGCGGTATCGCGATGTCGTCGAACAGTTCTTCGGCACCAAAGGAATGCTCGAAACCTCCGAAAACCACTGGAGGCACTTCCGCGGCCCCGGCAACGAGACGTTCGAAAAATCGCCGCGAAATAACACTATCGATTCGGTGAAGGCCTTCGTCGATCGCATCTCCACCGGCAAGGTGGAAAACACGGGCGTCCGCGGCGCCGAGAGCACGCTCACGGCGATTCTCGGCCGCATGGCCATGCAGGCCCGCCGCGAAGTTACCTGGGACGAGATGATGAAGTCTGCGTAAAGCCGGCGATGGCTTCGGCCGTGAAAATCGCGCGCGGGTAGAAAGCAAACTTCGTAACCGCTTGTGATGTCTTCAACTGCGCTAGCCCGCTCACGCCTTTCAGATTCGGGCTAAAGCGGCCCCAGCCGAACTGCCGCTGGACACCGCCGTCGTTGAGCTGGCCATTGGTGATGAAGCTGATGATCTTCGGCCCGCCGTCGACGATTACGACGATGTGTTGCGGCTTGCCCGCCACGATCGATCCCGCGTCCGACGCCCAGCGGTTCTCGGTGCGGCCATCGGAAAGCGTCAACTCCACCGCGCCGCCGGCGATCGTGCGCAACGTCGCGCCGGCGCTTGCGAGCAGCGTTTGGCCCGCGTCGAGGTTCGACAGATTCACCCAGAGATCGAGGGTGAATCCGGCGCGCAAGTCCTCCTTGCCGTGATCGGCGCGGCGTGAGCGTTGATAGAACGTCACATCGGCGGGAGCAACGGGCGAAGGCGGCGCCGCCGCGCCCCACAACCCATCGAGCAGCTTCGGGTTGAGTTCATGCACGCGCGCCACGTCCTTCTGCGTTTCGGTGAGATAGAACTTGCCGCCATCTTCGACGAGATCCGGATAGCTCATACGGATAATCGGGTCGTCGTCATAAAGTGCGATCTCCGGTTGCGACCAGCGGATGATTTTGCCCGTTGGACCATCGGCCTCCACGCCACCGGAAAGCCAAACCGGATTGCGGTCTTCGTATGCGTTCGTGCGCTGCCGCGGATGCTCGCGAATGAATCGCCCGCCATGATTGTGGAACCAGTAAAGATACTTTCCGTTTTCGGCGCGCCACGCGAAGTTCGCGGCGCGCGGATGTTTCATCAGACGGCCATCGGCGAAACGCATGTACTGCGAGGGATCCCACGTGCGCCCGCCATCGCGGCTGTAGGTGTGGGCGGAGTGCCCGTCGATCGTTCGGAACACGCAGAAAATCGACCCGTCGCTCATCACGCTGAACGACTGCTCCTCGGCAATCGTCCCGCCGCCCTTCGGCGTGCGAATGCCGATATCGCCATCAGGCAGCGCTTCCCACGTGATCTTCCGCGGATCGCTCTCGGTCAGGATGTTGGCGCTGCGTAACAGAACGCCTTCGCTCGATGTGAAGAAGCCCTCGCCAAAGCCGCCGACCTTATGCAGCGGTACGTAGCCAGCGCCTTTGTAGGCGAACGCCTTCCCCACGGTCCAGAAGAACTTGATCTTGCCCTGGTACGGATTCTTGCGGTCAATCTCGAAGTCGCGCTGAGGAATTTCATAGCGCTCCCGCGACCACGTGCGGCCGTGATCGTCGGTGTACTTGAAGACGAAATGCCCCAGCGAATCGACGCGGCGATTGAAGCCGTCTTTGTAGGCGGGCTTGTCGGCGATGACTTGTCGAACGTTGTCCGTGTTGTGGTTGTAGAAGACATAGACACGGCCACTCGCAGCCTTCAGCGTGACGGCATAGGAAGCCTCGGGGCCATCGTTTGGTTCAATATCAACCGCCTTCTCCCACGTCTTGCCCTTGTCGGTGCTGCGCAGGCTGACGACGTGTTGACCGCCCGCGCCCTCCTGGCCCGGACCGGTCGTGATCACGCAGAGCCACGCGCCGTCGTTGGTCTTGACGATGTAGGGCTGATCGGCGTAGAACTCGTCGGGGATCACGGACCCTGTGACAATATTGCGCGGGTCGTGAACTTGCGCGAATACGGCCGCGGACAACAAAAGAAGGAAGCGCATAGATACTTACTAGGATACCGGGCTGCTAAAGTACGAAGCTAGGCCATGCACGCCCGAGCAACGCCATTTCTCGCCCTTGCCCTGCTCACCGCCGGCTTCTATTGGAAACTGACGGCTACGCGCGGCGAGTTCATCTGGTTCGATCATCCTGACATGTGCGCGCTGGAAATTCCGCGGTTGCAGTTTCAGGCGAGAGAATTTCATCGCGGCCGGTTTCCCCTCTGGGACCCACACATCTGGATGGGACAACCGTTGATCGGACAGACGCAGCCCGGGCCGATCTATCCGCTCAACTTAGCGATGTTGATGATGCCCCTCGACACGGACGGTTCAATCAAGACGCAGACGTTGAACGTGTATTTCGTCATTCTGCATTTCATCGCAGCGCTGGGCGCGTATCTGCTATGCCGCGGACTGAAGCGCTCGCGGACCGCATCGATACTGGGCGCGGCGGCGTTTTCCTTTGCCGGTTTCACGGGAAGCGTTCCGTGGATCGATGTGTTGAACGGTGCAATTTGGATTCCGTATATCGCGCATTTCGTGACGCAGTCGATCCGCTCGTCGAGCTTTCGGCCCGCAGCGCTGGCGGGACTATTCATGGGCCTGAGCTGGCTCAGCGGGCATCACGAAATTCCGCTGATGACAACACTCGGCGTAACGATTGCCTGGTTCGTTTCAAGACGGTGGAAGCAGGCGTTTGTTTCGATGACAATCATGGCGATGATCGCCTCGGCGCAGATGCTTTCGACGATCGAATTCGGCAGGCTCGCCAGGCGCTGGGGCCCAGCCAATGGCCCCGTCGGCTGGAACGATCCGGTTGCGTATCTATCGAGTTCGATCTACAGCCTCACGCCGCGTAGCCTTGCCGGACTTGTCCTGCCCGGACAAGGAACGAACGCCGATTCTTCGGCGTTCCTCGGTATCGTGACGATCGCGCTGGCGGCGCTGGCAATCGCAACCGCTTGGCGTTTGCGGCCGGTGAAGTGGCTGGCCTTCGTCGCGCTCGGATCTGGCATCTTCGCGCTCGGAGCGTTCACGCCGGTGCACGGATGGCTCTACGCGATCGTACCGATGTTGAGCAAGGCACGCGTTCCGTCGCGCGCGATTGTGATTCTCGACTTCGCGCTCGTAATTCTGGCAGCCTTTGGCGCCGATCAGTTCCTGCGGGGCTACGGCCGCCAGGCCGCGCGGCGCATCGCCATGATCGCCGCTGCGCTCGGCGCACTGATTCTCATCGCCGCAATAATCTTCAAAGTCGACACGACCAATGAAACCGTACTTTCCGCGCTGGTGGCGTACGGCTTCTTTGCGCTACAACGCAATCGCGACAAACTCACCAAGCCCGTAACCGCCGCACTGCTATTGCTGATGATGATCACCGAATGGCACGCGACGTTTACGAAGCCCTGGCAGAGCCGCTATGAAGAGAATGCGCAGCCCTACGCGCGCGGACTGCGGACACATCGCGACATCGTCGACTATTTGAACAGGCAGCCCGGCCCGACGCGCGTCCGCGTGAACGATCATGACGTTCCCGCCAACTTCGGCGACCTGCACGGAATCGACATGCACGAGGGCTACACCGCCGCCGCGACGGCGAATCTATTGCTCTACGGCCGGCACACGCAGAACGCACAGCGCATCTTCGCCATCACCCACTACATCGCCAAAGCCCCCGATCTGCCCGAGACGCTCGCCCCCGTGTGCGATGGCCGCGAAGACAACGTGAAGGTCTTTAGCGTGACGAATCCCCTTCCTCGCGCCCGCGCCGTTCACCGGGTCGAATCCGTGCCGAGTCCCGCGCATCTTGAGGTGCACATCGACAATCCGCAATTCGATCCGGCCGAGATAGCGTTGACCGTAAACGACCCGATCGCGCTCGAATCCTGTGCCGGCGATCAGGTGACCGTGGAAGCCTATGCGCCGAACCGCGTCCGCGTTAAAGCGGACATGAAGTGCCGCGGTTTGGTCGTACTCGCCGACACGCACTTTCCCGGCTGGCAGGCGACAATCGACGGCAAGTCCGCCGCCATTCACGAAGCCTACGGGGCGCTCCGCGCTGTCGTCGTCGAAGCGGGCCTGCACGAAATCGACTACCGCTTCAAGCCGACTTCGGTTTATCTCGGCGCGGGGCTAGCGGCTATTGGGCTTTTGTTAAGCCTGACCATCGCCGTACGACCTCCAGACCATCGGGCGTAACCGGCTCCGCGGATTGCAAGATCTCGTCGACCGTCATGCGTTCCACGTATTCGACTTCTTCCGCCTGCAATCGCAAGGGCCCATCGTAGACGGCGTGAAACGCGCGGCCCCAGACGCGGCCCTCGGCGAAGTAAAAGTCGAAGAGGAAGCGGAGCGGTGTGTTGACGATGCCCATCTCCTCTTCGAGTTCGCGAACGGCCGATTCCTCACACGACTCGCCCGCCAACACAACGCCGCCGGCACACGGATCCCACCAACCTGGGTAGACGTCCTTGGTGGCAGCCCGCTTTTGAACGTATAGGAGTCCGGCTGGATCGGTAACGACGATGTACGTGGCGCGATGAATCAACCCAAGGGCGCGCATCCGCCACCGCGGCGCGCTGCCGGTTACGTTATTCGCTTCATCGACAATCGCAACGATTTCGTCACGCGCGCTCATCGCCGCGTGCGGACGCCGCCCGAGGTCGTGCCGTCCCAAACACCGTCGCCCTGCGAGTTGTAAATGCCGAGCTTTTCCCAATTTTCTCGCGTGAGGCCGTTCAGATCCCAGTAGACGCGGCCATCTTTCAGCGTCAGTTCCGCCGTCAGCCGCTGCTTGCCGTTCATCTTCGCGCCATACACGTCGACGAATCCGAAGTTGCCGTTTTCGAGCTTTAGAACCGCGATGTCGGCGACAGCGCCGACGGAGAGATGGCCGAGATCGGTGCGCTTGATTTGCTGCGCCGGCTGCCACGTCGACGCCGCGATGACTTGCTGCAGCGTCATTCCCATGTTGAGGAATTTCGACATCACGTTAGGCATGTCTTTCATGCCGCCAATCATCGAGGACGTATGCAGGTCGGTCGATATCGAGTCCGGCATGAAACCCTGCTTGATCGCCGGGGCCGCGTGACGGAACACGAAGCTGCCGCCGCCGCGGCCGGCGTCGAATTTCACACCGCGCTTCTTACCGTCGAACAGATACTGCCGGACTTTGCCTTTGTCGTCGAGCATCGGCACCCACGCAAGATAAGTGTGCGTGTACATGTCGCCGGGGCGTAGTTTCTTGGTGATCAGTTCCTCGTGCGGACGTTCAACGCGGAAGGTGCCGAAGTCGACCATGATGGGCACATTGGCAATCTCGCCGGCCTTGATCGCATTATCGACGGCGATCCACTCCGGCCCCGCGAAGTGCGCGGTCTTGACACCGACGATGACATCGGAGTGCTTCTTAATCAGGTTCGCGACGGGCGCCGGATCCATATCGTTCATATTCTGCTCGACGGAACCGCCCATGCCCGCGCCAACGATGTTCAACAGCACCAGCACGCGGGTCTTATTGCGGTCGATGATGCGCTTCTTGAAAATGTCGAAGTTGCGCCAACCGGAGGTACCGGCGTCGACCACGGTCGTTACGCCGCTGCGAAACGTGTGCGAATCGGGGATGACGCTGAGTTGGCCATCGCTGTAGCTCGCGCCATCGCCATAAAAGACGTGGACGTGAAGATCGACCAGACCGGGCGCGACGTAGAGGCCTTTGACGTCGATGACTTTCTTCGCCTGTGCGCCGTCGATGGAAGCGGCGACGGCGGCGATCTTGCCGTCCTTGATAGCGACATCGCGGACGGCGTTGACGTTGTTCTTGGGATCAATAACGCTGCCGTTTTTGAGAACGACATCGTAATGCTGCGCGCACAGCGCCGCGGAGAAAAGAAGAAAAATCCTCATGCGGGTATTGTATATGCCCGCGTGATCGTGTGCTCTACAAGCTCGACCGCTGCCGTTTGTACGGCTCTTTCAGATACTTCGCGGCTTCTTCCTGTGCGCCTTGCGTATTGTCGCGGGTGCGCACGGCGAGGTTGTATTCGTTGACGGCGCGCTCGCGCTGCCCGGTCACGTCAAAGATGCGGCCGAGGTTGATGTGCGACCACACCTCGGTCCACTTCGGTTCGATGTCACCGTTGAGCACTTCGCGGAACTCGTTGGCCGCCGACTGGTAGTTGTTCTGGAGAAAGAAAATCTCGGCCACGCGGTAGTGAGCCAACGAACTGTTCCGGTTCACTTCCAGCGCCTTCTGGAACTCCTTCAACGCTTCACCGTACTCGCCGATCTCGAAGAACATCTCGCCTCGGCGGATCGAGACGGCGACGCGCGTCGTAGCCGACATCCGCAGCACGCGCAGGTTCGGATCGATGTCGACTTTCTTCGGCTTGCCAAACGTCTCGACGACGAACTCCGACGCCGGGCCAGACACTTCAACCCGCTTGAACTCCGGATTGCCTTCGGTTTCGATCTTCAAATCGACCGGCATGCGGAACGTGTCCAAGTCCTGCTGAATCTTGCCGAGAATACGAAACCCCTTTCCGGTGCGATACACGGTGTATTCGAGCTTGAACTGGGGCGCGCCGCTCGACTCGATCCATTGCAGGAAAAAGTAGCCGATGTCCTGTCCCGCGAGATCCGAAGCCAGCTTCCGGATATCGTCGGTGTTAACGGATTTGTTCGCGAACTTGTCGGGAATTGCCTTGAGCAGCTCTTTGAACTTGTCGTCGCCGAGCACATTGCGGAGCATCTGGTACACGGCCGCGCCCTTCGCCGCGGTAGCCGCCCAATACTCCGGCGAGTAGTCTTCAAATCGCGCCGATTGAATCAACGGCGGGTTGTCGACGGTCAGAGCTTCGACGTAGGTGTCGCGCAGTTCGTTCTCCAAAGCCGCGGCGTTCACAGTCTGCTCGGTATGTATCAGTTCGGCGTAGCGCGCCATGCCGTTGGTGATCCAGAGGTGATTGCGCGTCGTGGGCGAAGTCAGCATCCCGTACCACATGCGCGCCAATTGATTGGCGAGCAGTTTCGGATTCGCCTCTTTGCCGATCGCTTTGGGCGACAGGAACAACATGCCGGGCGCGGCGTAGCCGTTGGGCGCGCCGTCTTCGGTCTCCACCATGACGATGTTCGACGACGGCGCGAGGCCGAACTGGGTTGTCAACATGGCCAGGACTTTGCCGGCTTCCTCGCCCCAAGACTCAGCCGCCGGCGCGGACTCGCCGCGGAAGTAGATCGTCGAGGTGACGCCGCCCGACTGGACCTTCTTGCCCTCATTCTGCACGATCGCGATCGAACCGCCGAACGTGTCGGAGCTGAACGAAGAGGTCGTCGAAATCTTGTCTCCATCCGGCTTCGGCAGATCCAAGCCGCCGCTTACAACTTTGTAGCCGGAAGGCGTGGTGATGACGAACTCTGACTTGTAGCGGTCGGCTGTATACCCGGCGACCGGGAACCAGCGCGCCGGGTACGCCAGGAACGAATACTCGGGCTTGATCGCCGCGAACTTGATGCCATACACCGGGGATTCCTCGGCGCCCGTCAGCTTGCCTTCGTATTGAACGACGATTTCCTTGGAGTCACCTTTGGCGAGCGGCGGTTCGAAGTTGACCCGGATGCTGTACTCCTGCGAGTTGCGGGTCGAATCGATGCGGCCGCCGGTTGGGTCGAACACGCCGATGACAGTTAACGCATTGTGCAGTTCGAACACCGCCGCCGACACCTTATCGTCGACCGCGCGGAGTTGGATGTTCGCCTTGGCCGCGATGGACTGGGTGCGCGGATTGATCTCCGCCGCGACTTTGATCTCGGTCACGTCGATCCGCCCCGCTGCGGAACGGCTCTGCGCGCCGACCGTCATCGCCGCGATCATGATGGCCGGCAGCGCCGGCAGGTACCCTCTGCGTGTCAACATTCGTGAACTCTCAAACCGTGTCAGGAAGAAATTTAGATTGAATCCGTTTGGCTGCCAGAGCGAGCGGAAACTCTTCGCCGCGCAAGCACTCGCCTATCTTGGCGAGTTCGCTCCGCATAGCCGTCTGCGCGGCTTCGTCCGTGAGGAGTTGCAGAGCGGCCGCGGCAAGCGCCGGGCCATCCCCTTCATTTTGCATCAGTTCGGGAACGATCCTGCGGCCGGCAACCAGATTCACCATCGTGAAAAACGGAACGTCGACCAACCAACGGCCCACAAACCAGGAGACCGATGATACCCGATAGTAGGTCACCATCGGGGTCCCCATCAATGCGGCCTCCATGGCGACCGTACCACTGGCGGCCAAGGCAAGACTGGCATGGGCGATTGCATCCCATGTTTCGCCTTCAATCAATTGGATGGATGAGCGGGAAATCCGTTCCCGAAAAGTCGATGCGTCTCTCATCCGGCCAATCAACCCCTTCGGCGCCGCCCAGACGGCGGATACATCGACGCTTTGACGAATGCGTTCGACGGCGTCGATGACTGAAGGCAGATGGCGCGCGGCCTCTCCTGCCCGGCTGCCGGGCAGCAGCGTTACCAATGGTCTCGCGGGATCGAGGCCGTGGCGTTTCAGAAACTCCTCGCGCGGCATCGACGGCTTGGCCATCCAAGCCAGCGGGTGGCCGATGAAAGAGGTTTGCGGCATACCGTTATCGGCGAAGAATTTGGGTTCGAACGGGAAAATGCAGAACAACTCGTCGATAATTCGACGCATGGTCTTCACGCGGCCCTTGCGCCAAGCCCAGACTTGCGGGGCGACCAGGTAGGCCACCGGAATGCCGCTGCGTTTCGCCTGGGCCGCCACGCGGAAGTGGAAGTCCGGGCTGTCGGTGAGTATCGCCAACTTCGGCTTCCGCGCTTCCATCGCCGCGACCAGCTTTCGGAATTCGCCGTAGATCCGCGGAAGATGCATGATCACTTCGACGAGGCCAACCACCGCTAGGCTTTCCGACTCAACAACCGCTTCCACGCCGGCCGCCCGCATCTTCGGCCCAGCGCAGCCGAAGAACCGCGCGTTCGGAATCAGGCGCCTGAGTTCCTCGACCAGGGTCGCCGCGTAGAGATCGCCCGAGGCCTCTCCGGCCGAAATCAGAATGTCCACGGAATCCAAAAACCCAGTCTATCCCTTCGCGGCTGTTAAACTGGAATTAGTTTCAATGCCTTCCTCCGCCGATCTGTCCGGCCTCGACACCACCAAACTCAATCTCGGCGAATTCGCCGCCCGCTTCCGCGGCGAAGCCATCTCACACAACGCCGTTTTTTCCTACTTCCCCGCCGCGTTGCAATTCACGGCCGAGGATGTGCGGGAATTCGTGGAGGAGCCTGCCCAAGCCCTGCCCGGGTCCGTGCTCGGCGCAATCGGCAAGGTCGTGCTGCTATTCGTTCCGTACCTGGAACGCCCGGCTCTTAAAGGAAAGAACACCGATTTCGACGCCGCCGACTGCAAGATTTCGCTCGATCCGCCGGACCGCGCCGTCAACATGCCGGTTGTGTATCTGGCGCCGACCGAACCCGGTGAGCCGCACGTGCTTGCTTTCGGCGTGCGCGACGTCGACTCGACCGACTATCACTACAATTTTTTCTACTCGGTGGCGAGCCTGGTTTTCCTCGGTGAACCCGAGACGGTGCTCGCCGGTTATCGGAACATTCTGCGCGAGGAGTTGAAATCGCGCGCACACGGCGAGGTCGACGAACCGGGCTGGAAAGCCAAGCTCAACATGCTGAACAAAGAGACCGGCGTGCGCGGCGATACCAAGCTTTTCCGCGAGTACGCGCGGCATAGCTTTATCGATACGATGACGCTGTACTTGCATGGCATTTGCTGCGATATCGATGTCGAGCCGGGGCCGCGCCAGATCGCCAGCCGCTACCTCCGCAAGCGATTGCAGTATCTCCAAATACAGTACCCGCAGCCCGAGGGTTACGCGGTTTTTCCTGAGGAGCTTAAGAATTAACTGATCTATTCGGCGGCGCAGGCACGCCGATAAAAGAGTGTGCGGTTTTGGTTGGTCTGCATGTCGGTCGTTGGCGTGGTCGCCGCTCCGGCGATCAAGGTCGCTCCGGCCGCTCTGGCGTTTAGTTATCAGCTCGGGACCGATACACTACCTGCCGCACAGAATCTCACTGTCTCGCCGCTTTCCGGAAGCGCGGCGTTGCTGATAAGCGTTCGCGCCGGCACAAGCCCTTGGCTTTCGGTGACGCCGCTTTCCGGGCGAACCCCGTTCGCTGTGCGCGTGGCTGTGAACCCGTCGACGCTGCCGATCGGGGTTTACTACGACACGATTTCGTTGACGACGCCCGAGAACGCCGGCGATGACTTGACCATTGCGGTGACGATGACCGTACGTGGTCCTCCAGCCGACATTCGGTTGAGCGCGACGACGCTGTCGGTGACATACAAGTTCGGCGATCCACCGCTCCCGAACCTGACGGAGTTTATTACAACGACTGGAGGACTGTTGTCGTTTACGACAGCGGTCGCCGGAACGAAGTGGCTGCGCGTCACGCCGCCCTCCGGCGCCGTGTTCCCGGGCTTTCGGACTCCGGTCACGATGAGCATCGACGTAAGCGATCTGGCACCCGGATCGTGCACCGGCTCTGTGAACGTCGCTTCGCCCGATGCGGTCACAAAAACGACGAAACTCGCCATCAATTTGACCATCCAACCGGGCCAACCGGTGACGAGCGGCGTTTGGCCGCAGAAGGTCACGCGCGGCGCCTCTGACCTGACGGTCACGGTGAACGGCAATCGCTTTTTCAGCGGGACAATCGTCCGTAGCGGGCCGACCCTGTTGCGGTCAAACGTTCTTGGACCAAACGTTTTGCAGGCCACGATCCCAGCCTCGCTGCTTGCTAATCCGGGCAACGTAATTCTGACGGTTTCGAATCCAGATCCGGGCGGTGGAGCGGCATCGCCGATCGGCATTCAGGTTCTTCCACCGGGGCCAATTATCGGAGCGGTCGTCAACAGCGCCTCGCAACTGGCGGGAGCATTTGCTCCGGCGACTGTCATAACAATTTACGGTACGGGGCTTGGGCCGGACACGCTGTCGATGTTTGACGGCGCGACGCCACAAGTGCCGACGGTGCTCTCAGGCACGCGCGTGTTACTCAACACAACACCGCTGCCGATAATCTACACATCGGCCCGGCAAATCTCGGCCTCGCTGCCGAGTCTGCTCGACCCGGGTTTTTCTTACGCACTCCGCGTGGAATACAACGGCATCGTGTCGGATCCTCTGACGCTCACGGGCGCGGCGGGATCGCCGGCGATCTTTACGTTGAACGGAACAGGGACCGGGCAGGCCGCACTGTTTCAGTACGATTTGGCGAAGGGTGAAATTTCGCTGAATGGCGACAAGACGGCCGCCGTCAAAGGCAATGTCTTGATCTTCTATGCGACGGGGCTTGGGCCACCGCAACCAGCCGGCCCCGAAGGACTTGTGCCGACTACGGCGTCTGCCTCTTCGATCCCCAATGTATCCGTGCTCGTTGGCGACACTCCCGCCGAGGTGATCTGCGCCGGAGCGGCTCCCGGTTTGATAGCAGGCATCGTACAGATCAATGCCCGTCTTCCGGACGCCGCACCATCGGGCAAAGCAGTTCCGTTGACGGTCCGTCTCGGCCAGGCATCCAGCCCTCCGGGGGTGACGCTGAACATCAAATAGTAATCTCCCTGTATGATGGAACTTCACCGGGGATGCAAAACCTCAACCGACGCCAGTTTCTCGCCGCCTCAGCCGCGACCGCTTTTGGGTTCAGCCTGAAGGCGGCCACCAGCACCGCTCGCGGCCTGAAAATCGCAAGGACGAATCAGGTCCACAGCGTTTGCCCCTACTGCGCGGTCGGCTGCGGTGTCGTCATTCACACCTCCGGCGAAAACGTTCGCAACGTTCGGCCGTACGTGGTCCACATCGAGGGCGATGCCGATAGCCCGATCAACCGCGGGACGTTGTGCAGCAAAGGCATCTCGCTCAAAGAGTTCGTCGTCAATGACCGCCGGCTGACCAAGCCGCTCTATCGCGCCGCTGGCGCTTCCGAGTGGACCGAGATCAGTTGGGAAGACGCGATCGCCAAGGCGGCGCGAAAGATCAAAGACACCCGCGACAAGGGCTTCGTCGAAAAAGACGCACAGGGCCGTATCGTCAACCGGCTCGACACACTGGGGATGATCGGCGGCTGCACCGACACCAACGAGATCAACTATCTTCTGGGCAAGTTCCGCTTTGGGCTTGGCATATTGCCCTACGAAAACCAGGCCAGGCTTTGACACGGCCCTACGGTGGTCAGTTTGGCCACCACGTTCGGCAGAGGGGCGATGACCAATGGCTGGTGTGATATCGCCAACACCGATGTCGTGCTCGTGATGGGCGGCAATCCGGCCGAAAATCATCCGGTCGGCTTCCGATTCGTCATGGAAGCCAAGCGCAAGCGCAAGGCCAAACTGATCTGCGTCGATCCGCGCTTTAACCGCACGGCGGCCGTCAGCGACTCCTACGTCCCGCTGCGCGCCGGCACCGACATCGCGTTCCTCGGGGGGCTGATCCACTACACGCTCGAAAACAACCTGCACCACGAGGACTACGTCAAGGCCCACACCAACGCAGCGTTCCTGCTCCGCGACGATTACGGCTTCGAAGCCGGCCACTTTACCGGCTGGAACGGCGAAAAGAAGTTGTACGACAAGACAAGTTGGCAGTACGATCTCGACGGCAGCGGTTTCGCCAAGGTCGATGAGACGCTGCAAAATCCCCGCTCCGTGTTCCAGGCGATGAAGCGTCATTACGCGCGCTATACGCCGGAGAAGGTCGCCGAGATCTGCGGCTGCACGAGCGAAGAATTCACCGGTGCGGCGAAGGTCATTTGCTCGACGGGCCGCGCGGGTAAGGTCGGAACGATTCTCTACGCGCTCGGCTGGACGCACCACTCGCATTCGGTGCAATTGATTCACACGGCCGCGATGCTTCAACTGCTGCTCGGTAACATCGGACTGCCCGGCGGCGGCGTCAATGCGCAGCGCGGCCACGCTAATATCCAGGGCTCGACGGATATGGGCGCTTGGAACATGCTGCCCGGTTATCTGCGGCTGCCGCGCGCGAATCATCAATCTCTCGAAGAGTATCTGAAGGCCACCACGCCGAAGCCTCTGCGACCGAATTCGATGAACTACTGGGGCAATACGCCGAAGTTCGCCACCTCACTACTCAAGGCCTACTACGGCCCCGAAGCGAAAAAGGAAAACGGCTTCGGCTTCCACAATCTGCCCAAGCTCGGCGAGAGCGAGAATCAGAGCTGGGGCTTTTTCTTCGACCGCATGCATCGCAAAGAGATGCAGGGCTTCATTAGTTTCGGGATGAATCCGGTCGCCAACGGGCCGAATACGGAGAAGATGCTCGAAGCGCTGGCGCAGTTGGAGTGGCTCGTCGTCGTGGAAAACTTCGAGACCGAAACCGCCAGCTTTTGGAACGCGAAGAAGCTCGGCGACAAGTTCTATCCGAAGTTTGTCGACGCGGCCGCGATCAAAACCGAAGTGCTGCTCTTGCCGGCCGCCTGCTTCGCCGAAAAGGACGGCGCGTTCGTCAACAGTTCGCGCTGGCTGCAGTGGAAGAAGGCCGCTGTCCCGCCGCCAGGACTCGCCAAGACCGACAACGAGATCATCGGTCGGCTGTTCACCGCCGTGCGTGCGCTGTATGAGAAAGAAGGCGGTAAAGGCGCGGAAACGCTGAAGGCGATGCAGTGGAATTACGCGAAGCCGGAGGCGCCGGCACTCGACGAAGTCGCCCGCGAGGTGAACGGCCGTGATCACACCACCAACGAACAACTGGCCGGTTTCGCCGCGCTGAAGGACGACGGCACGACGTCGTGCGGCAATTGGATCTACTCGGGCTCCTGGACGCAGGCGGGCAATCAGATGGCGCGCCGCGGACAGGAAGACCCGACCGGCCTCGGCCTGTATCCGAACTACGCCTGGAGTTGGCCGGCGAACCGGCGCATTCTTTACAACCGCGCAGCGGCCGATTCGGACGGCAAGCCGTGGTCGGCATCGCACGCGACGATTAAGTGGGACGGCGCTCGCTGGACCGGCGACACGCCCGATTACAAAGGCGACGCCAAGCCCGATCAGTACGGCGCCTTCATCATGCTTCCCGAAGGCGTCGCGAAGTTCTTCACCGCCGATCTCGCCGAAGGTCCATTTCCTGAACACTACGAACCGGCGGAATCGCCCGTGGCCAATGCGCTGCACCCGAGTGTTTCGTTCAATCCGGTCGCGCCCGTGATGCACAGTTCGGCCGACACGCTCGGCGATGCGGCGAAATTCCCCTACGTCGCGATCACGTACCGCCTCACCGAACACTTCCACTTCTGGACCAAACACGTCGCCAGCGGCACCCAGTTACAGAGCAACTTCTTCATCGAACTGCCGGCCGCCCTGGCGCGGGAGAAGGGCATCAAGGGCGGAGACAACGTTCGCGTAACATCGGCGCGCGGATCGGTCGAGGGTCCGGCGCTGGTCACCGAAAGGATGCGGCCTTTGAAGGTATCCGGCAAGACGGTCTATCATGTCGGCATCCCAATTCATTGGGGCTATATCGGCCGCGTGCGCGGGCCCCTGGTGAACAATCTAACGCCGAGCGTGTTCGACCCGAACTCGGGGACGCCTGAGTATAAGGGCTTTTTGGTCAACGTGGAGAAGATGGCATGACCACCGTCGCCAAGTTGATCGACACCACCTTGTGCATCGGGTGCAAGGCGTGCGAGGTCGCCTGCCAGGAGTGGAACGAACAGGAGTTCACGCTCGGCGTGTTCGCCAACACGTATCAGACGTTGCCGGACTTGGCGCCGAACTTCTGGAACCTGATCAAGTTCAACGAGGAGTACAAAGACGGCGCGCAGGCGTGGCTGATGGCCAAGTACCAGTGCATGCACTGCGCCGAGCCTGGATGCTTGAAGGCTTGCCCGTCGCCGGGAGCCATCGTGCAGTTGCCGAATGGCATCGTCGATTTCCATCAGGACAACTGCATCGGCTGCGGCTATTGCATAACCGGATGCCCGTTCGATGTGCCCCGGCTCAGTCCGACGACGAAAAAGGTGTACAAGTGCTCGTTGTGCTCGGACCGCGTCGGAGCGGGCCTCACGCCCGCGTGTATCCGGACTTGCCCTACCAACTGTCTGACGTTCGGGGCGCGCGCCGATCTGGTTCAGATCGCCAATCAGCGGGCTGTGGAATTGAAGGCCGATGGGCACAAGGACGCGGGTGTATACGATGGTCCGGGAGTCGGCGGAACGAACGTGATTTACGTGCTGAAACACGCTTCAACCCCGGAGAGCTACGGATTGCCGAAGGATCCCACGATTCCGTGGACGGTGGCGCTATGGAAGGGGCCGCTGAAGTGGGTAGCGAACGCCGCGTTCATTGGCACGGCGGTCGGCGCGATGCTGCACTATCTGAAATTCGGACCGAAGGAGGTGCATGGTGACAAGGCGGATTGATCGCTCTTCGAAGGTCAAGCGGAACGTAGGGAGGGTGCGTCGGACTTGCACTTCCATGTCTTCGACGCCGCGGGCGAATCTCTCGGCAGCTTCGGGACTGCCGACCACGGGAGGCGCGCGGTGACCAAACAGATAGACCGCTTCTCATTCGCCGAGCGCGCGTCGCACTGGGTATCGGCGATCTGTTTTCTCTATGCGGCGCTGACCGGACTCGCGCTCTGGTCACCGAAGTTGTTCTGGCTGTCCGGCGTGTTTGGTGGCGGGGAGGTCGTGAGAGCCTGGCATCCGTGGGCGGGGATGATCTTCTCGTGCGCGCTTGGAGTGATGATCCGGCGCTGGTCGGCGCAGATGCAGTTAGACGAGGACGATCAGATCTGGCTGGCCAAGTCGCATCTATACGCGCAGAACATCGAGGCGGGTCTGCCCGAATCAGGACGTTTCAACGCGGGGCAAAAAATGTTGTTCTGGACGCAGTCGGCGGCGGCGCTCGGTCTGGTATTTACCGGTGTCGTTCTCTGGTTTCCGGAGTCGATGCCGCGTGCGCTGCGGCTTGGCGCGATCCTGCTGCATCCGGCGTGCGCTTCGGTATCGATCGGCGGAATCATCGTGCACATTTACATGAGCACTCTCGGCGTGCCCGGCGCCTTGCAGGCGATGGTGCGCGGCACGGTGAGCGAGGAGTGGGCCAAGTCACACCACGGCAAGTGGTATCGCGAGGTCGCCGGCCGTTGAGGTCCGAGCGCGCGCGGGAGCTTGCCGCGAAACAACCGGACGCCGCGGAGGTCCTCGTACTGATGGCGCGAGCGTTCGAAATCGTCGACGCCGCGGGCGCAGTGAAATGGGACGATTTGCCGCGATTGCTTGCCAAACTGCGTGCCGAACTCGCTCCCCTGGCGCCCGGTCCACTGCGCGAGATCAAGCCCGATACGGAGGAGCTTGGCCGGTACTTGCAGGCGCCAGACCCGCTCATGCCGGCCAGTTTCTACGCTCGTCTGGCGTTGGAGGCGTGGGCGCGCCACGCTCCGATCCAGCAGCAGAAGCCGAAACCGAACGAATGCCCGCATTGCGGGCACGCGCCGCAACTTGGCATCTTGCGCACCGAGGGCAACGGTGAAGCATTGCGGCTGGCGTGCAGTCTCTGCCGCCGCGAATGGCCGTTTCGCCGGATCACCTGTCCACAATGCGGCGAAACCGACCACGAAAAACTTGTGTTTTACTCGACACCCGGCTTCCCCCACGTGCAGGTACAGACGTGTCAGACCTGCTCGACGTATCTGTATCTATTCCACGTGGACAAAGACCCAGCGCTTGTGGCCGAGGTCGATGAGATGTCGCTGCTGGCCGTGGATGTTTGGGCGCTTGAGCTGGGCTACCAGAAGATCTGGCCGAATTTGGCGGGACTCTGACCGGCACTCAATTGCAGCGGCGCACATCGCGAGCGACCGAATTACCCACCGCGTTCGAAACGCGGGCCCGGAGCGTCGAGACGACTACATCGAACCCGCGGGCTTCGACAACGATGGGAACGTCAATCCGGAACGAACCACCATTGCGAACCGAGAGCGGCGCGGCGAAATAGTCGAACGCAAATGCCGAGACCGGGGTGCTGTTGATGGCTCTGGTGCAAAATCTGGGTTGACACCGGGTTGTCACCATTTCAGCCCGCGGGTCTCGATCGAACCCGACTCCAATCACGCAACCAACGCGGCTCGCCAGATCTCCGGCATCGTGGCCCCTGCCCCGCCTAGTTTGCCAAATTTGAATTGCCCCTTCTTGATCTTCTCCGCCAGTTCGATACCGCCGATCACCGCTTTCGCCGTCTGGAAGCTCTTGAGTCCCAGCATCGGCCGCAATCGCT
>VFZW01000036.1 GCA_016871055.1 Acidobacteriota bacterium | reverse complement strand
CAACGATTCCGGCCGGCCAACGGGAGCCGTGCAGGAGGCCGAAGACAATCGACGAAATCCAGAGGCCCTTCCAACTGGCACTGTCGAATCCGACGTTTTGGAAATCATCGTGACCGATGCGCCGGAGTAGAAAGCCGCGGAATGCAAGTTCTTCCGCGATCGGTACGACAGCGATGGCGCCAAACGTGCGAGCCGCGATCCAAAGATTACGGGAGAATGGGCTGGCTTCGGCCAACGCTAGCGGCATTGAAACGGTGTGGAATTGCTGAACCCAATCGGCGCCCATCCAGACTACGAACACCCCGATGCCCGCCGCGATGGCGGGCCACCCAACGCGCCAGTTCATAGTGGCGTAGGAATGACGATAGCGCCAGAGGCAAAACGCCGCGGCGGCGACGCGCGCGAAGTAGAGCCACTCGAACGCTCCCGACATAGCGCGGACGATCATGCCTGCGCCAAGGATGGCCAGGAATGGAGTGAGAAAAGCGGTCGTCGGATCTTGTACGGCTGGTTGATCATCGGCGATGTCGACGCGCGCCCAGATCCAGTTCCATCGCCGCGCGAGAAGACAGAGGCCGAATGCCACGCCGTTGAATGCGATCCAGCCGGCTTGCGAGTGGAAGCCGCCGACGGCGATGTCGCGGGCGCCCCAATGGCCGATGGTGATCAGCGCCGCGATTCGAACGCTGTTGAGTAGAAACAAGATACTTATCCCAATCGGGAAGAGCGCCAGGCAGTGCGGGAAACGCAACTCGTCGCGGAACAAGACCAGGCAGACGACACCGAAGGCGATGAGCAGTCCGATTCCTTCCAGGCCGGAACATTATTCGGAGATGATGACCCCGAACCGGTTGGTGCCGATTCGAAACGTTTCGGCGTGTGAGTTGAAATTCGATTCGTAGATTGGCCGTAGAATCGCTTCCACAAGCGTGAAGGTCAGGCGGCTGGCCGGCCTCCAGGCGGATTGAAAGAGCGCGACGCCACCCGTCGCCAGAACTGTACCGAATGCGGCGTGAACCCAGAGTTTTCCCGCGCCGCGTGCAAAGGCGCCCCACTCTTTCCATGGAGCGAATGCGGCGGCGGCGAGCGGCGCCATGGAGACAGCGGACAAGATCCATGCGGCTGCGGGGAGTTGCGAGGCCGCGCCGCGATAGACCTCTATTGAAGCGAAAACGAATACGGCGGCCGAAGCGAAATGTGCGACGAGACACCAGCGGCTGATTGGTGCGGCGATGGAGCTTTCGAGAAGAGCGCGTTGACCCAGGTACGCGAACGATGCAAATAGCGAGACGAAAACGATGCCGGTGCGCGCGGCCATCGGGCTCCATGCGCGAATAGCCGCGGCGAGTCCGGTTGCCGGAGCGCCGGCTTCTCCGTCGAGAAGTAGCGTTGCAATCAGCAGTTCGACGCCAAGCAAGCCGCCGAGTAGCAACAGGCGTGTCAGCAGCGTATGCAAGACGCCAGTATAGCAATCGGAGCAGCGGCTCCGCGCGCCGAAAGCCGATATCAAAACGCGCACGCTGATAGAATAAAAACACCCGTGCTTTCCCGCTATTTGCCCCTGCTAGCGTGTCTCGCGACCGCCGCCGAAAGCGACGTTCGCTCGTTCGTCAACCGATCGTGCACGGGCTGTCACAATGCCACGGTAAAGTCCGGCGATATCGATCTGAAGTCGCTCGATTCCCCGCGGACGTTCGATAGCGACCGTGAAATTTGGGAGAAGGTCGCCGAGAAGTTGAAGACCGGGCAGATGCCGCCGCCGGGCGTACCCAAGCCCGATCGCGCTGTCGTCAAAACCGTCACGCACTGGCTGGAGCGGGAGTTCGCCCGGCAGGATCGCACCGCCAAACCCGATCCGGGCCGCGTCACCGCGCGGCGCTTGAACAGGGCCGAGTACAACAACACGATCCGCGATTTGCTTGGCGTTGACATTCGTCCCGCCGACAATTTCCCCGCCGACACCGCCGCGTTCGGCTTCGACAACATCGCCGATGCGCTGACGTTGTCGCCCGCGCTGCTTGAGAACTACGTCGACGCCGCCGAACGCTCCGTTCGCGCGGCGATCTTCGGCCCGGAGTTCCGCAAGCCCGCCGCGGTCCATTTTTCCGCGCCGGTACGCATCAACGACTCGCGCGGCACGACTTACAAAGATCGCGATTTCTTCAACTACGATTTGACGGGGCTGTCGACGCTGCACTCCGCGCACTTCATTTATCGCTTTCCCGTCGACGCCGAGTATCAGTTCCGCATCGTGCTGAACGGCCACCGGCCAAATCAATCCGAGCCCGTGCACCCGGCCCTGTTCATCGATGGCAAGCAGATTCATCAGTGGGAAGTTGACGCCACCGATCTCGAAGGCCAGGTTGTCGAAGTTCGTGTGCCTGTCACCGCCGGCGAGCATCTGGTTTCGACTTCGTACCTGAAGACCTATCACGGGCTGCCGCCCGCCTACGGCGGACCCGATCCGTCGACGCGCCCGCCCGAGGCGCTGATCAATCCGCGCGGTAAGTTGAGCGAGAAAGACATCGAAACGCTGCGCAAGTTCGGTACGCGCATCAAAACCGACGCCGTCGAAACGCGCATCGATAATCGCTTCGAGTCGCTCGACATTGGCGGGCCGTTTAATCAGTCGACCAAGCCGTCGGAAGCGAGCCTGCGGAAGATCTTCGTCTGCGGGGACCAAACACCGGCATGCGCGCAACGGATCATCGGCGACTTCGCGCGCCGTGCCTTCCGGCGCCCGGTGGCGGCGAACGAGACCGCGGACTACACCAATTTCTACACGCTCGCCCGCAAGCACGGCGACTCGTTCGAAGAAGGAATCGCAACCGCGCTGCAAGCCGTCTTGATTTCGCCGAATTTTCTGTATCGCATCGAGCGCGACAAGCCCGCCACAACGCGTATCACCGATAGCGAGTTGGCGTCGCGGCTCGCTTACTTCCTCTGGAGTTCAACACCTGACGACGAACTGCTGCGCGCTCCGCTCCGCCAGCCGGCCGTGCTGGAGGCGCAGGTCCGTCGCTTGTTGCGCGACGAGCGTTCTCATGCGCTGGTCGAGAATTTCGCCGGGCAGTGGCTGCAGTTCAAAAACATCGACGTCGTGCGTCCGGACCAGGAACGCTTCCCGGTTTTCGACGATGCGCTGCGGCTGGCGATGCGGCGCGAGACCGAACACTTCCTGGCCAACATCGTGCGAAACGACGGCCCCATCACGGACGTTCTTGATGCCAACTATACGTTCCTGAATGAGCGGCTGGCGCGGTTTTATGGCGTACCGAACGTCAGCGGGCCGGAGTTCCGGCGCGTCGACATGTCTTCGGCTCCGCGAGGCGGCGGTGTGTTGGCGCAGGCCTCCATCTTGACCGTATCGTCGTATTCGACGCGGACCTCGCCGGTGTTGCGCGGCAAGTGGATCATGGAAAATCTGCTGAACTCGCCGCCGCCACCTCCGCCGCCTGGCGTGCCTCCGCTCGAAGAACCGAAGGGCAGATCGACGGCGTCGCTGCGCACGCAGATGGAAGAACATCGGAAGAACCCGGCGTGCGCTTCGTGCCACTCGCGCATGGACCCGCTTGGCTTCGGGCTGGAGAATCTGGACGCCATCGGCGCGTGGCGAACCAAGGACGGCGCGGCTGTTGTCGATGCCGCCGGCGAAATGCCGGATGGCCGCAAGTTCTCTTCGCCGGGCGATTTGAAGAAGATCCTCATCGCGGAGAAGGACGCGTTTGCCAAGGGCGTCGTCGAGCGGTTGTTGACCTATGCGATCGGGCGCGGACTCGAACGCTACGATAAACCTGTCGTCAACGCGATCGCCGCGAAATTACCAGCGCGCAACTACCGTTTCTCCCAGCTCGTGCTTGGCGTTGTGGAAAGCCTGCCGTTCCAGAATCGCCGCGCGTCCGCTACCATCAAGAAAGAAGTCGCTCCATGAATTTCATCACTGGCAAACACATCGATCGACGCCTGTTGTTGCGCGGCGCGGGAACTTTGATTGGCCTGCCGCTGCTCGACGCGATGCGGCCGGCGTTGGCCGCGCCATCGAAAGTTGCCAAGAACGCACGGCGCATTGGTGTCGTCTACGTGCCGAACGGCATCGTGATGAAGGACTGGAAGTCGCCCGATGCGAAGACGTTCGCTCGCATCATGAAGCCGCTCGAACCACTGCGCGAACACGTCACGGCGATCTCCAATCTGGCGAATCACGCGGCCATGAAGGCCAAGGGCGGCGGACACGCGAAAGCGAGCGGAAGTTTGCTGTCGGGCACGCCGCCGAAGTACACGGCCGGCGCCGATGTGCGTGCGGGGATCACCTTCGATCAGATCGCCGCGAATCAGTTCGCCTCGGAGACGCGTGTTTCGTCGTTGCAGCTCGGCTGCGAGGATGCACGTATGGTCGGCAACTGCGACACCGGTTCGAGCTGCGCGTACACAAACACGTTGTCGTGGAAAGACGCCGACACGCCGCTGGCGGTCGAAGTCAATCCGCGCAGTGTGTTCGAGCGGTTGTTCGGCACAGTCGATCCGAGCCTGCCCGCAGACGTCCGCGCGCGGCGCGCGATGTACCGGAAGAGCATTCTCGATCAGACGCGCGAGAACACCACGAAGCTGGTGAGCGAACTCGGCGCCGAGGATCGCCGCAAGATGGACGAGTATCTGACCGGCGTGCGCGAAGTGGAAGCCCGCATTCAAGCCGCCGAGAAAGATCCTCTGATTCCGCCGATCGAAAAGCCATCGGGCATTCCGTTTGAGTATTCGGCCTACGTGAAGCTCATGTTCGATTTGCAGGTGATCGCGTTCCAGTCCGATCTCTCGCGCGTGTCGACGATGATGCTGGGCCGCGAAGGCAGCGTGCGGACGTACCCCGAGATCGGTGTCCCCGATCCGCATCATCCGCTGACGCATCATCGCGGGCATCCGGACTTCATCGAGAAGGTCACCAAGATCAACGAGTTTCACGTGTCGCTGTTCGCGTACTTCGTTAAGCGTTTGAAGGAGACCAACGACGGCGGCGGCAGCCTGCTCGATCACTCGGCAATCCTCTACGGCGCCGGGTTGTCCGACGGCAACGCGCACTCCAACTACGATCTGCCTCTGGTCGTCGCCGGACACGCTGGCGGTATCAAGGGCGGGCAGTTTGTCGAGGCGCCCGAAAAGACACCGATCGCCAATCTCTTCGTCAACATGCTCAACGGCGCTGGTGTTGAGGCTAGCGCGTTCGCGGATTCTACGGGTCTGTTGAGTCTCGCCTAGCCATCGATACGGGCGATCTCGCGCGGATAGAGCCGGGTTCGTCTTACAGGTCCGGTCCATAACAGTGTCCTGCAGCCGGACTCTACTCGGCGCCAGCTGTTCCGAACAGAAGTTTTTCGAGTTCCATCGAAATCATGCGAGCTTCGGAGCGCCGCTCCAGTTCGCGGACGAGCAGGCCGGCATCCACGCCAGTATCGTTCACCACCTCCGTGGCCCAGGCGACTTCTCCCATCGTTAAATCGCCCCATCGCATGACGAGATCGGCAATCAACGACGTGTGGCGGCCTTCCTCGAATCCGCGCGCATAGGCGAACGCAAGGTTTCGCTCAACCAGTTCGATCACTCCCTGTTTGCCAAGGATTGCGCAACGTTCGGGAAAGAGCGCTTCGAGCGAGGGGTACAACGCCGCCGCCTGTCCGATGGAGTGGCTCTTGACAAGTGAGTTTAGCTGCGGCTGCCGTATAACCAAGTTCATCGAACTTGTTCCTCCTCGTTCCGAAGGATTTTATCAAACTTGCGGCGGGCAGCTACTGGCCGACAAACGTCTCCCGCAGCAACTTCTCAAAGTGCGGATTGCGGGCGAGGGCATTGCCCTAATAGTGATGGCGGTGTCTTTACATTACAACAATAATGTTGTACAACTTAAGTGTTGTACAACGAATCGGTTGTCGGAAGGAGTCGGATAATGAAGAATGCGCTAGGAGGCTTGGCCGAGGGCGACTCGTACTTCGGACGTCAAGCAGAGGAGCAGCAGGTTTGGGAGTGGATCGATACGACCGGCGCCAATATACTCCTGCTCGCGCCCCGGAGAGTTGGAAAGACTTCGTTCATGAAGCGCTGGAACTCAACGGGCCGGACCGAGGAATCCCTGCTGTGTTCGTGACGCTTGCCGGCGCCGCTTCGGTCGCGGAAGTGTTATCGGTGCTGGAGGCAACGCTCGATAACTCGAGATTGTCGCAAATTCGCCGCGCCGGTAAGGCATGGGCGCCATCGAATGTTCAGGCCGAGGTTCCGGGTTTGAAAGTCAGCGTCGGGGGAGTCGGAGGGGGATCGGGTGCCCAGGCCAGGATCGAACGCGCGCTGGTTGGGTGGAGTTCGCGGAGGTTGGTGTTGGTCGATGAGTTGCCGATCTGCGTCCAATCAATTCTCGCTCGGGAGCGGGCTGAAGGAGAGCGATTCCTGCATTGGTTTCGTGCGTTGCGTCAAACTCACCCGTCGACCCGGTGGCTGCTTGCGGGATCAATTGGGCTGGATCAAGTCGTTCAACGAGAAAAGATGAGCGACACGATCAACGACCTTCATCCTTACTACGACTTCGGAGAATTCGACCGGTCTACAGCGGCTGCTTACCTGCATGCCTTGGCGGCCGGAACCGCGTTGCCGTTGGGTCCGACCCTGGTCGAGGAGATGTTGAACCGCGTGGGATGGCTGATTCCTTTTCACCTTGCGAAGTACTTCGAGCGGGTTCGGGTGCACTGCACGAATGCGCGCCGCAGTCCAGATCATCGGGCGTTAGAGGAAGCGTGGACGACAATGCTCGCTGATCACCACGCATTTCGTTGGTGGGACGAGCGGTTATCGAGACTGTATGGAAAGGACGGCGAGCGGCACTCGCAATTGATCCTGGCCGCCTGTGCCAAGAATCCAAACGGTGCGCGGGCTGGGGATTTGAAGCGAGTGCTTTCCTCGGCCTGCCAGGAACCGGGCGACCGATTGCAAGAACTGTTGCCGATTCTTTGTACCGATGGATACCTGGTACACGTCAGCGACCGGTATCGGTTTCGGTCGAATACGGTGAAAGAGTACTGGCTGCGCCGGGGGACGAAGTGATGGGCGCCGCTGCGGTATTCGCCTATAACCCTCGCTTTTTGACTCGCGAACAGGCCATCGCTCAATTCGTCGTACGACAGCCATTGCTCGACAGGATGCTTGCGGACCTCCGGGACCCGGGCCGGAAGCATCGCCTGCTTATCGGATCGCGAGGGATGGGAAAGACGACGATGTTGCGGCGGCTGCGGTTCGCGATCGAAGACGATGCGGAATTGTCGCAACGCTACATTCCGCTTTCGTTTCCGGAGGAGCAATGGAATGTCAATCAGCTCTGGCAATTCTGGCGGAACTGCCTAGAATCATTGCAGAACTGGCTAACGCAGAAGGGAGTCGGCGAAGAAGCGGAAGTGATTGAGCGAGTGATTGAAGGATCTCGCGACGGCTATTACGCAGCGCTTCGAGCGTCGGCACAGCGCCATGGTAAGCGGCTGGTTCTGTTGGTCGATAACGCCCAATCCGTGATCGACTCTGTTGCGGAACGCGGCGAGAACCCTTGGACTTTCCGCGAGACGCTTCTCCACGACGAAACGCTCGTGTTTATCGGCGCTTCGCCGGTCACGCCGGTGTCGACGTACGACTACGACAAGCCTTTTTACGAATTTTTCGTTACCGAGGATCTTGATCGCTTGTCGAACGAGGAGTCCGAAACACTTATCGCACACCTGGCGGCGCGCGATTCAGCATTTGGCCCCAAAATTCTGGAATGGATCGCCGAAGACCGTTCGCGGCTTCCGGTGCTCAATGCGTATGCGGGCGGTAATCCCCGTGCGCACGTAATTCTCTATTCCGTCCTGCAAACGTTCCGGAGCGACGATCTCGTTCAGTTGATAGAGCGAGTGCTCGATAACTATACGCCGCTCTACAAAGCGCGGATGGAAGAGCAACCGGACAAGGCGCGGGAGGTCTTGGCCGCTGTTGCGGAACACTGGGATCCGATTACGGCTGCGGAAGTTGCGAGGCGGACGGGGGAGGACGTCAACGCAGTCTCGACACACCTCATGAGGCTAGCGAAGGAAGGTGTTGTCGAGAAAGTAGTGCTTGCGCGAGCGAAACGGACCGGGTTTCAGGTGGCGGAGCGATTGTTCAACATCTGGTATTTGATGCGGACAAGCGAGCGGCGCCGCGACGACATCCGTTGGCTGGGTGCTATGCTGCGGTTACTCTTCAAAAAGCCGGAAATATCGGATCTCGCGGAAGAAGCGCTTCGCGCCGAGTCCGCGGATCGGGGAAGGGTGGCCCAGTTCAAACTGGCCTTGGCGAGCACGATTGACGACTCGGTCAAGCGGCGGGCGCTCGAAATCTCGGCGTTGACAGACTATTGCGTGTTTCGTGGAGAGAGCGAGTTTTCCGGCGGGGTGAGCGGGTATTCGATTTCTCGCGATGCGAAGAGTGTTGGGGCGAACAAGCGGCAACTTCGAACGGTTGAACGGCTGTTGCGAGAGACGGGGGAGAGTGCGCGCGGATGGGACTGGCACGAGGTTTGGCTGCTGCTCGGTGGTGCGCCGGATAGGACGATTAGTGACAAAGTGCGGATTGCGAAGCGTCTCGTTGGAATATCGCCGAAGGAGCGTTCCGCACTGATTGACCAACTGCGTTCGGATCTTGCGACCGAGCGGGCGAGGATGTGGAGTCCTCGATTGGCGGACCAGCTTCGCGAGGCGATACGAAGTGGCGAGATGGTTCGGATGGGCGACTGGGAGGGGGCGTTGTTGTGGGCTGAGGCTCATAACGCGCCCGAGTTGAAGGCGCATGCGCTGATCGAGCTGAGGCGGTTTGAGGAGGCGGAGAGAGCGTTGGATGCCGTGAGTGGCGAGTATCGGCGGATCGCGGTTGCGCGGATCTTCTTGCAGCAAGGCGAGTATTCGAAAGCTGAATCCGAACTGCAAAGTGCCAAAGCCGTTCTGCCAGAACACGCAGCGGTGTGCGGGAACTATTCGTGGCTGCTTCTTGATCAGGGCCGAAGTCGAGAATGCGAACCATTGCTAAGACGGGCCATCGAGTTGTGTCCTGGCTTTGCGGAGTATTGGACACGGCTCGCGGACCTGCTACTACGGGAGAAACGGATTCCGGAAGCCTCCGAAGCCATCCAACGCGCGGTTGAATTGAACCCCCTTGATGCCGTTACCTGGTCGAACATCGCGATGGTGCATAACTTGTTGGGGCATTACGCTCGGGGGGAGGAGGCCTGCCGCAAGGCACTGAAGCTCGACAACCATTGTGCGCCTGCCCACATCAATCTCGGCGTGGCGATTGCGAATCGGGGCAAACTTAATGAAGCTGAGAGAGCGTTTCGCAGGGCAGTTGACATGGGCCAGAACCATGTCGAAGGGCGTCTCAATCTTGCCGCTTTTCTGATTCAGCGAGGGGATCGCGAACAGGCGCTCGAACATTTGAAGGAGATTGCCGTGGGGAAGCCTGCCAAGCCGAGCGCTCTTAGCGGCCTCGCCGGACTTTTTCTTCAGATCGGCGATGTAGGCGAGTGTGTTCGATGGGCGGGAGAAGCGATTCAACGAGGTTTGATGGATGGCGAACCTCATTTCCTAATCGGAATGGCACTTGCTCGCGATGGGCGGCTTTCCGAAGCAGCATTTGGGTTCGAGCTAGCTCTCCGATTGAATCCAAATCGAATCGAAGCGATGTTGGCGCTAGGTGAGACACTATTGCGGCAACGAGAGTTTGGACGGGCCGTTCATATATTTCGGAGAGCGCACGAATTGCAGCCGAACCACGAATTTGCGACGATGCGCTTCGCGGAATCGCTACAAGCGACAGGCGATTTCGCCGCAGCGAAAAACATCTATCGCGACTTACTACGTGCGGACGGCAATCGAACCGAAGCCGCACGGCAACTCGCTGGACTAATGTTGCGCGAAGACGAAGTTGTCGAAGCGGAATCTCTGATCCGACAGGCACTTCGAGTGAAACCGACAGATGCCAAACTTCGCACCCTGCTTGGCCAAGTATTGCTTAAGGCAGAACGGACCGCCGAGGCCATTCAGGAAGCAGAAGCCGCGAGCAAGCTAGCGCCATCGGAGGTGGACGTGTGGTCAAACCTCGGAGTCGCCCTCGCCGTCGCGAAACGATTCGACGACGCGGAGAAAGCATTCGAGATGGCCGTCTCGCTGGACCCCGGCAGCTTATACGCGGTTCGGAACCTAATCTCGTGTTATAACGCAGCAAAGCGAGATCGCCGATTCGCCGAGTTCATGGATGAACTCAAGATTGAGATCGCAGCTTTGGCTCGCCTCCCGGACGTCGGCTCGGCTTTTGCAGCGAGCATTCGAGCGATGAACGACCTTACCGCCAAGAACTGGTCCGCTGCCGCCCAGGAGATCGAGTATTTGTTTACGTGGAAGAATTTCGAGGCGTTGCCGCTGGGCGCTGAAATCGTGGAGTTGTGCCGAAGGGTTCTCGCGGCTGGATACGTAAAGGAGTTCCTCGCGATTTTCGACTCCCAACCGCTGATTCGGCGACGTTGGCGGCCGCTCGTCGAAGCGCTGAAGGCGGTTGAGTTTGGAAGCGAAGAGTATCTACGCAATGTCTCTCCGGAGGTGCGAAATCCGGCGGCGCAGTTCTACAAATTACTGACTACCCTTGAGCCAGCCCGACAAACGTCTCCCGGAGCAACTTCTCAAAGTGCGGATTACCCACCAGCGCGTTGCCCTCGTAAATAGAGTCCGTGCCCTTGAAGTTGAAGAACACTCCCCCGGCCTCTTCAACGATCACTTTCATCGGGCACAAGTCCCACGCCTTGGCCGACGGCTCAACCCAGATGTCGGCCTGACCGGCCGCGACCATCACCACGTCGGGAGAGCCGCTCATCGAACGCACGCACCAGAACTGGCTGAGGAAGTCCATCACCATGTCGCGGTAGGGCCACTTCCGGTTGTTCTGCAGGCCGTTGAAACAGACGACGGCGCGGTTCACGTCGCTGATCGTCGACACGCGGATGCGCTTATCGTTGCACCACGAGCCGCCGCCCACTGCGGCGGTGTAAGTCTTCGCTTGTATCGGAAAATGCGCGACGCCGGCAACCGGTTTACCGTTGTCCTCAAGCCCGAGCAGCACGCCCCACTGCTGATTACCGCGGATGAAATCGCGCGTGCCGTCGATAGGATCGATGATCCACGTTCGCCCCGATCTCGACGGCTTGGCGACGCCTTCTTCGCCCATCTGCCCGTCGTCGGGGAAGGCCTCTTCCAAGGCCTTCGACAGGAAGACCTCGCACTCCTTGTCGGCGTCGGTGACCGGAGAATCGTCCGATTTACCTTCCAACTGAATGCCACGTTCAAAGTGGCGAATAGCCATCTCGGCGGAACGGACGGCGATACGGCGCGCCGCCGCTACTTCCTTCTCGTAATCCATGAAACTACTAGTTTAGCGAAGGGCCGTAATCGATGTATTTCGCTTCGGTCCGAGGCCGAGCGCGATCAACGATAGCGACGTCACCTTCCCATTCGGCGGAAGATTTTGTTCGGCCTGAAACCGCTTCATCGCGTCGATCGAGTCCTTGTCCCACACGCCGGTCGGCGGTGTTGTCAGGAAGCCGCGAGCGACGAGAGCCTGTTGGATCTCGTTGAACCGCTCCTGCGACGGCGTCTGCTGCCCGCGGTAACGCCGCTGCGGGACCGGTTGCGGTCCACGCCCTCGACTGCGAGCATAGGTCGTCTTCGCACGGCTCTTGGCGACCGTACTCTGCCTGGCTCTCGGCGCGGCCTTCCGAACGGCAACCGGAGCCTTCTTCTTCTGAGCAGGCGGGGCGGCGGTCGTCAGACCGAGGCCGAGCAGAAATCCGCCCAGAAGAAGCGCTGTGTATGTTTGGAGCACCGTTTCTATCGTACCGCGCTATTCCTTTTCAGGCAGCGTGCCGGCGGCGAAGAAGGTCTGGTACTGCTGGGCGGTCGCATCGCCACCCCGCCGGTTTTGCGCGGCGGCGGGCAACGGACGCATCACGCGGAAAGCGACGGCGTCGCCGGGCTTCAACGTGTTCTGCACTTTGCGGAGATCGTCCGGCGACGTCACCGGCTGCCGGTTGATGCTGATGATGATGTCCCGCGCCTGCATGCCGATCTCGGCCGCGAAGGAGTTCTCCTCGACCAGCGTCACGTACACGCCGCGTTCGTCGCCCAAATTCAGCGATTGCTTCTCCTGTCCCGACATCGGCCGAATGGAGATGCCAAACTTCGCCGGCGTGCCCTCGGCCTTCTGCGCCGGAGCGTTCTCGTCGCGGTGACGCGCCCAGCGCGGATCGTTCTGGAACACTTGGTTGCGGTCCTGGATGGCAACCTTCAGTTCGATTTTCTTGCCGCCGCGGTCGATCGTGAGGTTCACCGAGGAATCGATTGGAGCGTCGGCGACAATAGCGACCAGGTCGTCTCCGTTCTTGATTGCCTTTCCGTTTATTCCGGTGATGACGTCCTCCGGCTTGACGCCAGCCTTTTCGGCGGGGCCATCTTTGGTGACCGTCGTTACGAGGACTCCGTTGTTGACGCCGGCGGCCTTCAGTACTTCAGGCTTGTTGTATTTGTCCCAGCCGATACCGATCGAACCGCGCTTGACGTGCCCGTGCTGAATGACGCTGTTATAGACGCGCACCATCTGATTCGACGGCAGCGCGAAGCCGATTCCCTGGTAGCCGCCGCTTTGCGTCGCGATGGCGGTGTTGACGCCGATGACTTCGCCCTGAATGTTGACAAGCGGACCGCCGGAGTTGCCGGGGTTGATCGCGGCATCGGTCTGAATGAAGCGTTGGAACTGTTCGGCGCTCGGGAGATCCCGGCCCGTCGCGCTAATGATGCCGGCTGTCACGGATGCGGCCAAACCGAACGGAGAGCCGATCGCCACGGCCCAGTCGCCAACCTGCACCGATTCCGAATTGCCCACCTTGAGCGCGGGAAGCGGCTTGCCCGCTTCGATGCGAATAACGGCGAGATCGGTCTCCCAGTCCGTGCCGATGACCTTCGCCTTGTACTCTTTATCGTCGCCAGAGAGCTTCACCTTGATGCTATCGGCCTTTTCGACCACGTGATTGTTGGTCACGATGTAGCCGTTCTTGTCGACGATAAATCCGGAGCCGGTGGCTTCGCGCGGACGCTGCCGGGGCGCCGGGCCGCCCGGCCCAGGGCTACGGAAGAAGCGGCGGAACATCTCCATCTCGTCGCCGCCGTCCTCGTCCTCGTCATCGGGGCGCGGCGCGCCCCGCCGGTTCTGCGGCGCCGGCGACTTGCCCGTATTCTCGGCGATGATGTTGACGACCGAAGGCTCGACGGCCTTGGCGAGCTTTGTGAACTCATTAGCGTTCTTCGTGGCCGGAGGAACGGCCAGCGGCGTTGCATCCGGGGCCACTGCCTGTCCCTTCGCGGCGCTGACGCTGCCGCTAATCAGAGTGCCGATCAGGATGCCGACCGAAAGGGTAAACACCATCAGGCTCGTGGAGAGTAGCTTTTGTTGCTTGAGGTTTTGATACCAGCTCATAAGTTCGCTTTCTGCTTTTTATTTTACTCGCGTGAAGGACTGTTGTAATTATGGATGCCCGGAATCGGACGCCGGTTTCAATTCCACGGCCAGGATACCCGCAAGGATCAAGGCGGCGCCAAGCGCGGCGCGTCCGGTAAGAGTTTCGCCTTCCACCAGGAAAGATACGATCCAGGCGAAGACGGGTTCGAGGCTAAACAGTATCGCCGCGCGCGTGGGTGTTGTATTCTGCTGCGCCCAGGTTTGAAGCATGAACGCGAGCGCGGTGGCCAATAGTCCGCCGATCAGGATCGCGCCGATAACAGGCATCGACCACTTCACCGCGGGTAGCTCGACAAACGGCAACGCGGCGACCGCAACCAGCGCCGCGCCGGCGATCTGCATTACGCCCAGCGATTCGTAGCCGACCAGCGGCGCCCAATGGCCAAGCAACACGATGTGTAACGCAAAAGCCACCGCGCAGCCAATCGTCAGTAGATCGCCCCGTTCAATCGTCAGCCTTTCCCCTTGCATCGATAACAGTCCCATGCCCGTCGCGGCGATGGCAACACCGGCAATTTCAGCCCAGCGCGGCCTCACTCTATAGACGGCGGCCGCGGCAAAAGGTACCAGCACGACGTAGAGTCCGGTGAGAAAAGCGCTCTTGGATGGAGTTGTCGTTTGTAACCCGACGGTTTGTAACACGTATCCCGACATCAGCACGGCGCCCACAACCATTCCTATGCCGATCTCGCGCCGCGATATTCCCCGCGCGATCCGTTTGTGATAAATCGCCGCAAGCACCGCGGCCGCCAGCGTGAATCGCATCGCGAGGTAGAGAAATGGGCTGATGTCGTCCAGCGCGCGTTTGACCAGGACAAAGGTCGTGCCCCAAATGAGCGCGATCAGAGCCAGCGTGAGATCGGCGCGCATTCCGCTACTCGGTCAGTGACAAGGCGAGCAGTAGCAGCAGCCGTTTGAGGCCGGTATCCCGGCCCTCCGGTTTGTACCACTCGGCGGGTGTATGCGCGCCCCCGCCGGCGCCTCCCGCGCCGATCGAAATCGCCGGTATGCCGCGGCTCAATGGAATGTTCGCGTCGGTGGAGCCGCGGTCGATGACGCTACGGATCCCGAGAAACGCGTCGACCTTCCGGATATTCGCAAGCAGCGGCGATTTCGCCGCCAGCTTGCCGCCGGGCCGCGATCCGGTCTCTCGGATTTTCCCCGCGACCTTCGCGGTTGCTTTCTCGTTTTCCCATTCACATGCTCGCGTAAGCGCGGCATCGAGAATGATCGACATGCGTTCGAGGTCGGCTTCGTCGACCGAGCGGAGATCAAGCCGGGTTCGCGCCGCGGTGGGGATGGCGTTGACACTCACTCCGCCCTCAATGAGCCCGAAATTAAAGGAGAGCTTCTTGTCTGGCGTCGTTTGCGGCAGGTTCTCGGCGAAGATCGTGATCATGCGCGCCATGGCGTGCACCGGGTTGGCGATGCCGTAGTCGATCCAGCTGTGGCCGCCCGCGCCCGTGATGGTAACTTCGTAGCGGCGGCAGGCCAGAGCTTCGCATGTCACATGTTCAATCGCCGGTCCGTCGAGAACGACAAAAGTGCGGATTTTGGAAGCGAGCGGCGAGTCCGTGCAGAGATAGCGCATGCCGCACAGATTACCGTCGCCTTCTTCGCCGACGTTGGCGATAAAGACAGGCGAAGCGGTAAGCCCTTCAAGCGGCGGCGCGGATTTCAACGCGCGGACAAGCGCCAGTAACCCAGCCAGACCGGCGCCGTTATCGGAAACGCCTGGGCCGGTGAACGTGCCATCCGGTTCGGTGCGGATGTCATCGGCGTTGCGCGGGGCAAGCACCGTGTCCAGGTGCGCGGTATAGGCGACGAACGGCGCGTGGGCGTTGCCATCGAGGAACGCGATGACATTGCCCGCTTGGTCGATTCGCGCCTCGCAACCAAGCGATTTGAACGCGGCGAGCATCCACTCGGCGCGGCGTTGTTCCTGAAAGGTCGGCGACGGAACGCGGCACAGTTCGAGGTGCTTTTCATTGACCCACTGTTTATCGCGGCTGAGTTGGAGGAGCGCTTCCTTGACTCCTCTGGAGGCGGCGAGGAGGTCGAGTTCCTTGGGCGATGTGGTGAAGATCGCGGCCACTATTGCTCCGCCGGCAAGAACCTGGAATCATCGAGAGCGGAGATCGGCTTCATAGTATAGGGAGCGGCTCGAACGAGTGTTCGGCGAGGGCGAAATCGACGGCGTCGTAGATTTCGGATAGAGGGACCGCGATGGCCAGCGATTCCAGTTCGAGCACGGCGTCCACGCCGCGATAGCGAGTCAGCGTCCAACTGGAGCTGTTCTCCAGGCGCTTGAACCTGTCGATGGCGTATCTGTCCTGGGCGATCAAGATGTATTCTTCGAGCGACGGGATACGGCTATAAAGGTCAAACTTCGCGCCTCTGTCGTAGTTTTCGGTGGAAGGCGACAGAACCTCGAAGATCACTTTGGGATTGGTAAAGGCTTCGCGGCCAGGTTGTTCGGCACGGAGCGGACCGCAGGCAATGGAGTAATCCGGGTACATGTAACGGCCAGAACCGGGGATGGCCACGCGAAGGTCGGAGCCAAAGTCCTCGCACGGCTTTCCAATCAGGCGAAAGCCGACTGACCGCGGTAGGTTCGTGGTGATGCGAGCGTGCGCCCTGGACGCCCCGCCCATCGCGAAGACTTCACCGTTATGGTACTCATACTTCAAGCCGGTGGTCTTTTCGAGTTGATCGTACTCCTCGTAGGTGAGGTGAGGCTGGGGCGCGGTCGACATCGCCTTTATTTTAGCGTCAACTAGGCGAGTTCGAAGGGAGTGGGCGGGCGATCGGCGAATTCGAATTCGACGGCATCGTAGATGTCGATTAACGGGATGGAAATTGCGAGTGACTCAAGTTGTAGCACCGCGTCCTCGCCACGGTAGGTAGAAAGCTGCCAATTCTCGTCATGTCGCGTTCGGCTGAATCGGTCGATGGCGTAGCGGTCCTGCGAGATCAGGACATATTCCGCAAGAGACTCGATCCGGCTGTACAAATCGAACTTGGCGCTGCGGTCGTAGGCTTCGGTGGAAGCCGAGAGCACCTCGAAGATCACTTTGGGGTTGCTATAGGCTTGGCGGCCAGGTACCTCGGGCCTAAGGCCACCGCAAGTCACGGTCAGGTCGGGGTGGAGATACTTTCCGCGCGGAGGAATAGCGACCCGAAGTTCGCCGGAATACGTCAAGCACTTGCTCCCTCGAATTCGCCCGCTAATCTCAAAGTTGATATTGGAGGTGATCCGCGCGTGCGCCCCTGAGGCGCCGCTCATCGCGAATACTTCGCCATCGTGATACTCGTACCGCTCGCCGGTGCGATGTTCCAGTTGGTCGTACTCTTCAAACGTCAATCGAGGCTGAGGCGCTGTCGACATCGCCTTTATTCTACCGGGTTCCGTAGCGCAACACACCGAAGCGATATAATGACGGCTGAGAGGTGATGGTATGCAGAAGAAGATCAAGTTCGGCTCGGTCATCGCGATTGTCATCGGCGTTCTAGGGTGGATTGCTTACAGCGGCGTCGGCGAGACGGCGTCGTACTTCAAGACCATCCAGGAAGTGAACGCGATGGGCCCCGAGGCCAAGGACAAGAAACTGCGTGTCGGCGGTTATGTCGTGCCGGGTTCCATCAAGCGTAGCGGCAATCAGGTGGACTTCGCCATCGACTATCACAACCACAAAATGCAGGTTCGCTACACAGGCAACGAGCCGCTGCCCGATACGTTCAAGGACGGTTCGGAAGCGTTGATCGACGGCCGCATGGGCGATCAGGTTTTCCACGCCACCAAAGTCGCCGCCAAGTGCGCGTCGAAGTATGAAGCCAAGCCCGGGCAGAACTACAAGGGCAACGCCTCCACCTACGACAAGAAGTCCTAAGCGAACCGGAGCCAACACATGGAAAACATCGGCGCACTCGCCCTCATACTCGCCTTCTGCTTGGCGATCTACTCGTTCGTCGCGTCCATCGTCGGCGCTTGGAAGAAGAAGCCCTTTCTGATTGCCAGCGGCGAACGCGCCGTCGTCGCTGTGTTCGCGATGATCACGCTGTCGGTCGGGATCTTGCTCTACGCTCTGGTCACGAGCGATTTCCGGTTCGCCTATGTCGCGTCGCATTCCAATCGCGACATGCCGGTCTACTACAAGGTCTCTTCGTGGTGGGGCGGGCAAGAGGGTTCGCTGCTGCTGTGGAACTTCGTGTTGATCTGCTACGGCCTTGTCGTGGTTCTGCAGAACCGCAAGAAGCACCGGCCCATCATGCCCTACGTAACGGCGACCTTGATGGCGACGCAGATCTTCTTCTTGGTCCTGAACGTCTTTCCGGCATCGCCGTTTCAGATGCTGGCGCAGGGCCGCAACATCGTCGAAGTACAGGATGGCAACGGTCTGAACCCGCTCCTCCAGTATTGGACGATGCTCATCCACCCGCCGATCTTGTACATGGGCTACGTCGGCTTCGTGGTTCCGTTTGCGTTCGCGCTCGGCTCGTTGATCGTGCGCCAACCGGGCGATTCGTGGATTCACACAACGCGCCGTTGGGCGATTGTCACTTGGTTCTTTCAGTCGACCGGAATTCTGCTCGGCGCCGGTTGGTCCTACGCGGTTCTCGGATGGGGCGGTTACTGGGTTTGGGATCCGGTGGAGAACGTGAGTTTCCTGCCGTGGCTGACATCGACGGCGTTCCTTCACTCGGTAATGATGCAAGAGAAGAAAGGCATGATGAAGATCTGGAACATCGTGCTCGTCGCCGCGACGTTCTTCCTCTGCGTGTTCGGTACCTTTATGACGCGCAGTGGCCTGGTGGCCAGCGTGCATGCGTTCGCGACCTCCGATATCGGCAAGTATTTTCTTGTCTTCCTCACCGCCGGCATCGCGTTCACGATCTACATGATCCTCGGCCGGCTCGACTACTTGAAGTCGGAGTCGGAGCTGGAAAGCGTTGTTTCGCGCGAGTCGAGCTTCCTGTTCAACAACCTCGTGTTGCTCGCCTGCTGCTTCGCAACGCTGTGGGGCACATTGTTCCCGGTCATCAGCGAGGCTGTGAGCGGCGAGAAGGTTTCCGTCGACGCGCCCTGGTTCAACCGCATCAATATTCCGATCGGCCTGTTCCTGTTGTTCCTGACGGGTGTCGGACCGCTGCTGGCATGGCGGCGCGCGTCGGCCGAGAGCATCAAGCGTAACTTCCTGGCGCCGTTCCTGGCGATGCTCGTGTTGATGGCCGGACTCGCCGTTGCCGGAGTGCAGCACTTCTTCGCGCTGACTACGTTCGGCCTGTGCCTGTTCGTCGCTTGGACGATCGGCGCGGAGTTCTGGAAAGGCGCCGGCGCGATCGCGAGGAAAGAATCGATCGGACTTATGCCGGCGATGGTCGCGCTGACCCATCGGAACACGCGGCGCTACGGCGGCTATATCATTCACATGGCGATTGTCGTGATGTTTATCGGCTTCGCCGGCGCGGCGTTCAACAAGGACATTACCGTTGAAGTCGAAGAGGGCAAGGCGTTTCATCTCGGGCGTTATGAGATGAAGGTCGTGAAGGTTGACACGGGTCAAACCGACAACTACGTCTGGCAGAATGCGACCGTCGAAGTGAAGGTTGGCGGCGAGCAATACGCGACCCTCACGCCGGAGCGCCGCATCTATTCGCAAAGCCAGCAGCCCGTCGGAGCGGTGAAGATTCACCGGCGCTTGAATGAAGATCTGTACCTGAACTTTGCGGCCATTTCAAGCGAAGCGCAGCGGCCGATTATTCAGGCCTATGTGTTCCCCTTGGTGACCTGGATCTGGATCGGCTACTGGGTGTTGTTTGTTGGCAGCATCATCTGTCTGATCCCAAGCAAGGTGAAGATGTCCTACGCGAAAACGGAAGTCGTGGGCATGGCGGGGGCGAATGCAAAAGTGGCGAAATAGTCTGTTGGCGCTGGCCGTCGCGGGATGGTGCCTGGCGCAAACGGGCGACATGGTTCCGCCCGAAGTGCGCCGCGTGGGGGATCGGCTGGCGTGTCTCTGCAAGTCCTGCAAGAACACGGTAGCGACCTGCCAGATGCTTGGATGCCATTACACGGCGCCGGCGCGCGCGCGGATCTCTGAACTCTCGAAGAACGGCGTTTCCGACGACGCGATCGTGCAGGAGTTCGTTAAGAAAAACGGCAAAGAGGCCCTGGCGGCGCCGCCGCCCGATGGCTTTAGCCTGCTGGCGTATCTGGTCCCGCCGTTCGCCGCGTTCGCCGGAATTGGATTCATCGGTTGGTTCATTCGCAGGCACCGCAAGCCGGTTGCCGAAGCGCCCGCACTGAGTGAATCCGATATCGAAAAATATCGTGACGCAGCCGCCAAGGAGTTGGAGCGACTGGAAGAATGATCATTGCCGTTGCGGCGCTCCTGGTTCTAGGGGTGCTGTTCTTTACGCTTCGCATTACCGAGAAGCATCTGCCGCCCGCCGAAGGCGAATCGCCGCTGCAGCCGCTTGAAGAAGTGAAGGCGCGGATCTACGAAAATTTGCGCGACTTGCAGTTCGAGTATCGGCTTGGCAAGATTACCGACAACGACTATCAGGAGTCGAAGCAGGACTTGCAAAAGGAATTGGCGCGTGTGCTGGCGCAGATGGAGGCGCTGGGCGGAAAATCGAAGCCCGCCGCCGTACCGGCCAAACCGAAGCCGAAAAACGCATGCCCGCACTGCGGCGCCGAGTTCAAAGAGAAGCTGAAGTTCTGCGGCGAATGCGGAAAGGCGATGGCATGAGATACCTGCTTCCGCTTGTAGCGCTCGGCGCGTTCGCCGCCGTCGATGGCACAGTGCAAAATGGAACGACGGGCAAGCCGCAGTCGGGCGCGACGGTGACCATTTATCAGTTCGGTGCGGGCGGGCCTGAACCGATCGAAAGTGTCAAGTCCGATGCCGCCGGCGTATGGAAGATAGACAAACCGTTTAACGGGCGCGGGTTTATTCAAACGGCGTTCGACGGCGTGACTTACAATCACACGCTGAGGCCCGGATTGCCGTTGAACAGCATCGCGCTCACTGTCTACGCGACTTCGAAGGTTCGCGGCAAAGAGGTATCGGTCACCAATCACATGATGTTGCTCGAACCGCAGGGCGACAAGCTCTCGGTACGCGAATCGTATTTTTTCCAAAACGCCGGAAATACGACTTGGAATGATTCGGCAAACGGCACGCTGCGGTTTCGCGTGCACGCCGAGCCGCTCGGGCCCGTCGAAGTAAACGCGACCGCGCCGCAAGGCATGCCGATTCGCCGCGCCGCCGACAAAGGCGCCACACCCGGCGAGATGAAGGTCGATTTTCCAATCAAGCCCGGCGAAACGCGCATGGATCTCTCCTACACGCTGCCCTACGCAAGTCCGGCGAAGCTGCCGATTCAGTTTGTGCTCGCCGCGCAACAACGAATGATCGCCGTGCCGCGAAACGTGGAACTCGTGGGCGATGGGTTGAAGTCCGAAGGCAAGGAGCCGACCACGCAGGCGTCGATCTTCAAAGTCGAAAAGGACAAGCTAGATCTGACGATGACCGGCGCGGGCGAGTTGCAGCCGGAGGAGGGATCGAAAGGCCCCTCGATCGAGCAGATCAAGGCGCGGCCATACGACAAGCTGTATGCGATTCTCGGCATCGCGTTCGCGATTCTGGCCATCGGCGGAACGCTCCTCTATCGCAGCGAGGCGAGAAAATGAGTGAGCCTGCTGTCGCAACGGCGGGAGTGTGGAAGTACTTCGGGGACTATCCGGCGCTGCGCGATGTGAGCTTCGCGCTCGACCGCGGCGAGTGTCTGGCGTTGCTCGGCCGCAATGGCGCGGGCAAAACGACGCTGCTGCGAATTCTCGCGGGGTTATCCGGCGCCTCGAAGGGTGACGTGAAAATCTACGACGGCGTTGTGCGGGCTTCGGCAACGCGCGCTCGCATTGGCTGGTTGGGACACGCGATCGGCCTCTATGATGAACTCTCGGCCCGCGAAAACCTGCAAGCCTTCGGCGCGTTGTACGACGTGTCGAAGGCGACGATCGGCGAATGGCTGGAGCGCGTGAATCTCGCGCATGTCGCCGATTCGCCGGTGCGCGAATACTCGCGCGGCATGCGGCAGCGGCTCGCCGTTGCGCGGGCGTTCTTGCACGGGCCGGATCTGCTATTGTTCGATGAGCCGTTTACCTCTCTGGACGATAAAGCGATCGCGCTGTTGCAGTCTCTGTTGACCGGTGTGCGAGCCAAAGGCGTGACCATTATTTTATCGACGCATCAGATTCGCGAAGCGATGGAACTGGCGTCGCGCGTGGCGCTGATCGATCGCGGCAAGCTGGCGCACTTCGGTCCGCGAACCGAGGAGATGCTCGGCGACCCGGGCTACATCTACCGAACGTTTGGGACGGCCGCATGAGAACGCTGCGCCATGCCGCGGCTATCGCGTGGAAGGACTTGCGCAGTGAGTTGCGCACCAAGGAATCGCTGAACAGTTCGCTGTCGTTCAGTATTGTTGTGCTTCTGCTGCTGGCGATGGCGTTTGATACCGGTTCGGAGATCGTGACCGATTACGGCGGCGGCATTCTGTGGCTTGCGTTCGCGTTTTCGTCGACGTTGATCGTCAACCGATCGTTCGCGCGCGAAATGCCGAACGATTGCATCGATGTGCTTGTGGCGTCGCCGGCTTCGGGCGCATCTCTGTTTCTTGGAAAGGCCGTCGCCGCGTTTGCGCTCCAGTCCGGGATTCAGTTGATCTGTCTGCCGATTTTCGGCGTGTTCTACAACGTGACCTGGTGGCGGAACCCGTGGCAATTGTTCGGCGTTCTTCTGCTGGGCGGTTGGGCGATGGCGTGCATCGGGACCGTGTTCAGCGCGTTGACGGTGAATCTGCGATTGCGAGAGTTGATGCTGCCGATGCTCATGTATCCGATGCTGGTGCCGGCGTTGCTGGCGTCGATGACACTGACGAATTATCTGCTGATGCCGGGCGCAATGCCGCCCGATTTCGCGCAGTGGCTGAGACTGCTGATCGGATTCGATATCATTTTCACTACGCTCGCTTTGGCGCTAGTGGAAACAATTTTGGTGAGGTGACGATGCGGTCGAAAATAGTGCTCGCGCTCGGATTGGTCGGCGTACCGCTGCTGCTGCGCAACTTGTACGTCATTCTTTTCAACTTGCCGGACGAGATGGAACAAGGGCCCGTATACCGGATCTTCTATTACCATCTGCCGGCGTTCTTCGCGGCGACGCTCTGCTACACAACCGCGATGGTTTGCAGCATTTTGTATCTCGTCAAGAAGAGCGCGCGATACGATGCGATCGCGATGGCTTGCACCGAAGTCGGACTCGCCTTCGCCGCGGTGAATTTGATCACCGGAATGTTTTGGGGCCGGATCAGTTGGGGCATCTGGTGGGCATGGGATCCGCGGCTGACTTGGGCGCTGATTTGTTGGCTTGTCTACTTCGGGTATTTGATGTTGCGCAAGGCGATCGACGATCCGACCGAGCGCGCCAAGAACGCGGGCGTGTTGTCGATCTTCGCCTACGTGTCCGTCGCGATCACCTGGAAAGCGATCGAATGGTGGCGCACGCAGCATCCGGGGCCCGTGTTGTCGATCCGGACCGGCGAACAACGCATCGATCCGGCGATGGAACAGATGCTCTATGTGAACACGCTGGCGCTGGCGACGCTCGCGGCGATATTTGTGATTACACGCTTGCGGCAAGAAGAAGTACAGAGGGAGATCGACGCGCTGCGGCGTTACGCGCACGCGCTCTAAGACCATGGACGAACGAAATATCACATTCATGTTTTATGGCCTCGCGGTGGCGTGGGGCATTCTGGCGGTATATGCTGTCCTACTGGGGCTGCGCGAGCAGGATCTCAAGAAGCAGCTCGAGACACTCAAGAAAATGGTGGAAGAGAAAAAATGAACCGGCGTAATTTGATGAAAATCGCAGCGGGCGCCGCGCCCGCCACAATGATGTCGCAAAGGCATCTAAACGCTCAGGCGCAAGCGGATCGCGCCGCGCGCGGGCTATCGTCACCGCTCATCAAAGATGTGCAAGTGATCGCGACCGCTCCGGCCGGCTTGCGGCTCGTCGTTGTGAAAGTCATCACCGATCAAGATGGGCTCTACGGTTACGGTTGCGGAACGTATACGCAGCGCGCCGATCTCGTCGTCGAAGCCGTGCGGCGCTATTTGAAGCCATTCCTCATCGGCCAGAAAGCCGATCGCATCGACGATCTCTGGCAGGCGATGTACAACTCCAGTTACTGGCGCAACGGGCCCGTTCTGAACAACGGAATTTCGGGAGTCGATATGGCGCTGTGGGATATCAAGGGCCGCATGGCCGGGATGCCTGTGTACCAGTTGCTCGGCGGAAAAGTGCGCGAAGCGGCCGACTGTTACGGACACGCCTCCGGCAACGATGCGAAAGAGGTTGTCGCTTCGGTGCAAAAGTACATCGCCCAAGGCTTCCGTCACGTGCGTGTACAGGTTGGCGTGCCGGGTATGGCCGGTTATGGTTCGCGCGGCGCCGACAGCCGAGTTGCCGCGTTGCACAACAAACCGGTGTTCGAGCCGATGGCCTACATTCGCCGCGCGCTGAATATGTTCGAAGTCTGCCGCAAGGAGTTGCCCGAAGATCTCGAACTCCTGCACGATACGCACGAGCGGATCACGCCGACGCAGGCGATTCAGTTCGCGAAGGATTGCGAGAAGTTCAAGCTGTTCTTCCTCGAAGATCCGCTTTCACCGGAAGATATCGCTTGGTACAAGATCATTCGCCAGCAGTGCACAACGCCGATCGCGATGGGCGAGTTGTTCAACTCGCCGCATGAATGGGGACCGCTGATCTCCGAGCGGTTGATCGACTACATCCGCGTTCACGTATCGCAAGCCGGCGGCTTGACGCCTTGCCGGAAGATGGCGATTCTCGGTGAGCATTTCGGTGTGAAAACGGCTTGGCATGGTCCGGGCGATGTGTCGCCGTTCGGGCATGCCTGTAATGTCGCGCTCGATCTGGCCAGCTACAACTTCGGCGTGCAAGAGTACTCGCCGTTCAGCGAAGCAACGCGCGAAGTGTTCGACGGTTGCCCGGAAATGAAGAACGGCTACTTGTACGCGAACGAGAAACCGGGTTGGGGCATCGAGGTCAACGAGAAAGCCGCGGCGAAGTATCCGTTCGGCAAGAACGAACAGGGCGAGCGCGGCCGCTTGAACGGCGGCTGGGGCGAAGTTCGCAAGCGCGACGGGCAGATCATTAAGCAATGAGGCTGTTCGCTGTTCTCCTATCGGCGGCCGCAAGCGCGGCCGCCGATTTCCCAACCGCCGAAATTTCGAACGGCGTTGTTACGGCGAAGATCTATTTGCCCGACGCGCGGCGCGGCTACTATCGCGGTACGCGCTTCGATTGGTCGGGGCAGATCTTCAGCTTGAAGACACTTGGGCATGAATACTTCGGCGTTTGGAATCCCGCGCCTTACGATCCGAAGTTGCACGATACGATTACCGGGCCGGTGGAAGAGTTTCGATCCAGCGATTCCGCGCTCGGCTATCACGAGGCCGCTCCCGGCGGAACATTTGTACGGATCGGCGTCGGCGCGTTGCGGAAACCGGTTGGCGATGCGAAGTACGAGAACTTTCGTACGTTCGAGATCGCCGATAGCGGTGAGTGGAAAGTAAAGCGCGGCCGCGATTGGATCGCGTTCACACACACGCTGAAGAACGCCGCCGGTTACGGCTACCGCTACACGAAAACGCTCCGTTTGGTGAAAGGAAAGTCCGTGATGCGCATCGAGCATACGCTCGAGAACACGGGCAGCAAACATATCGCGACGCAGCAGTACAATCACAACTTCTTTGTCATGGACGGCTTGCCAACCGGGCCGGCATCCCATGTGAAATTCGCGTTTCCGCTGACCGCCGCGGGGCCGCTTCGTAATCCCGAATACGCCGAGGTGAATGGCGGCGAGATCTCCTACAAGAAAGAGTTGCCGCCGGGGCAGTCGTTCTTTGGGCGGTTCGCCGGCGGTCCGAACTACGATATCGAGATGTCGAACAAACAAGCGGGCATGGGCGTGCGGATCATGGGCGACAGGCCGATCGCAAGCATCGTGTACTGGTCGATTCGATCAACCTTTTGTCCGGAGGCTTACATTGATCTCGCGGTTGAACCGGGCAAGAAAACCGATTGGACTTACACCTACGAATTTCGCAAGCTATAGCTGATTGCCGAGAGGCCGGCTTCGAAATCGGCTTCTGGCGTGAGCAGGCTGATGACGAGCCAGCCGTCACTTTCGAAATCGTAGAAGTAGCCGGGTTGCGTAAGGACTCCGTGTTCGGTGAGCAGCGCGATTGTCCATTCGTCTTCCGTGCGTGAACGCGGCGCCGGAATCGTTGCGTACCAGCCCCCCTCAACGTGAAGCGCTTCGCGCCTAACGCGAGCGAAGTTGGCGCGGGTGCGTTGTTGGATTTGTGCGCGAATCGATGAGCCGTGATGCAGCAACGCCGGAACGGCGAGTTGGACCGGTGTGCTGACGGAGAGATAGGTGTCGGCGATGAGTTCGAGCGCGCGCGCCGCTTCGGAGGCGCCGGGGCCAGATGCGGTGAGCCATGCGATTTTCATTTGCGGTAGTCCGGCGGTCTTTGAAAGTCCGCCGAGAACGAAGGTCAGGCAGCGGCCGTTGCCGCCGAGCGTAGCGCAGCGAGTCTCGTCGTCGACGAGCGGGTATTCGGCGAACACTTCGTCGGAGATGAGCGCGATCCGCTTTTCGGCGCACAGCGCGGCGAGCTGGTCGAGTTCCTGCTTTTTCAAGAACTGGCCGGTCGGATTGTTGGGATGAACGAATAGGATCGCGCGCGTGCGGGGTGTGATGGCGTTTTTCAGCGATTCGAAATCAAGGAACCAGCCCTCGGCGTAGCGTAGCGAATACTGGCGAACATTGACGCATTCGAGTTGGCCGAGAAATTCAAACAGCGGATACGATGGCCGCGGAACGAGAACTTCGTCGCCGGGATCGCAGTGCAGTTTGAAGAGCCATGCGTAGGCTTCCGATGTCGATGCGGCCAGGAGCGAGTGTTCGCCGAGGCCGATCACTTCGCGCGCTTTGGCGAGTCCGCGAGGGTCGGGTGTGTAGACAAGCGCTTCGGGATGATCGAAGCTCGCCGCGATCGCGGCGGGAATATCGAGGCCGCAGGTTGTCGGGTTTGACGCTGTGAGATCGTAGCGCGGCTTGTGCGAGGCGAGCGCTTGCGACAAAGCGTTAGCGTGCGCGCGCCAGTTGAGGCGCCGTGAGAACATAGATTGCTATGATCGCACCTCTTCTTGTTGTCCTGATGCAGACCAATGCGGCGCTGCATAGCCCGGCAACCGGACCGGCGCGCGGGTACGCGATGCCGATCGGCGGCGGCGCGGTTGGACGGGAGATTCTCGACCGCTTCGCGAAGTTGGCGGGCGGTGTCGACTCGCCGATCGTCGTGATCCCGACCGCCGGCGAAAAGGACTCTTATGGCGACGAGGAGTTGGCGCGGCATCCGCTGCGCCGCTATGGGTTCGCGCACCTGACGATTTTGCACACGCGGGACAAAGCGAAGTCGAACGAGGCCGGATTCGTTGCGGTGCTGCGCCGTGCGAAAGGCGTTTGGTTTGACGGCGGCCGGCAGTGGCGGCTGGTCGATTCGTATCTCGAAACGAGTGTGCATCGCGAGTTGGAAGCGCTGCTGGCACGAGGCGGCGTGGTCGCGGGATCGTCGGCCGGGGCAACGATTCAAGGCTCGTACCTCGTGCGCGGCGCCCGGGAAGGAAACACGGTGATGATGGCGAAGGGTTATGAACAGGGGCTCGGGTTTCTGTCGCCGGTGGCGATCGATCAGCATCTGATCGCGCGGAAGCGTGAGAACGATATGTTGCAAGTGATCGCCGTGAGGCCGGAAATACTGGGATTGGGCCTTGACGAAGGAACCGCCGTCGTCGCGCACGGGACAAAGTTCGAAGTCGTCGGCGTGAGTAAAGTCGCGGTTTATGACGCCAACTATGCGGGGGGCGAGGACGGCAAGCGGTACTACTTTCTTTCGCACGGCGACTGCTTCGATATGGCCGCGCGGAAGAAGGTGGCGTGCGAGTTGCCTTAGAGGGTGGCGAGGAGTTCGGTGTGAGTGGCCGATGAAGTGTTCTTTGTTACGTTCCATATTCGATGGGTATCCTTTCCTGTTTGAGAGACATGTCGAAGCAGGCTTCGACGACTTCGCGGCTGGTGAATTGC
>VFZW01000035.1 GCA_016871055.1 Acidobacteriota bacterium | reverse complement strand
CGAAAAGCCGGGGTGGCGGATGCCTCCCGTTGTGGTCATCCGTTGGCCCAGCTCATTCGGTCAGCCGGGAGGTTGCGTTCCGACGATTCTCGTCTTGACGAGTCTTCGAGCCGAGATCCCTCGGCGAGTTGCTCTCCAGCAGAGCTCGCTTCCGTCTCTTCGACTACTGCGATTCTGCTAAAACTAAAACTAGCTGTCCACTGCTTTTTTGCAGGGGCCGCCAACTGTCTCTAAACTTTTGTCTCACCGTAGGGGACAACCTCAGCGCAGACGTTGAACGACCCAGCGATGCCACTCGTTGTGAAGCGCATGCCGCTTATAGCTAAAAAACACATCGTACTCGTAATCTGCCGGTTGAGGGCCCATGAGTTCCTGTACTGTCTATCTTACAGCGAGCGAATCCCCCTCCCCATTTCCGATACACTGCCATTCATGCATTCCCGCCGAATCTTCCTGGGCGCGCTCGGCGCGCCGGCCGTCTTCGCCCAGGGCCCCTACGACGTCGTAATCAACAGCGGCCGCGTCATCGACCCCGAGTCCAACCTCGACGCCATCCGCTCCATTGGCATCAACAAGGGTCTGATCGCGTCGATATCGACCGTCCCCCTCCGCGGCAAGAAGACCATCGACGCCAAAGGCCTCGTCGTTGCCCCCGGCTTCATCGATCTCCACTGCCACGGCCAAAACGACGAAAACTACCGCTACAAAGCCCACGATGGCGTGACGACGGCTCTCGAACTGGAAGTCGGCGTGTCGCCGATAAAGAAGTGGGCCGACGAACGCCGAGGCAAAGCCGTCGTCCACTACGGCGCTTCGATCGGCCACATCCCCGCGCGCATGGCCGCCATGGACGACACCAGCGATTGGCTTCCCTCCGGCCCCGCCGCCAAGCGCGCGGCCACCGATCCCGAGCAAAACAGAACGCTCGAACTCATCCGCACCGGTCTGCGCGAAGGCGGCATCGGCATCGGCATGGGCATCGCCTACACCCCCTTCGCCAGCCGCGCCGAAATCCTCGACGTCTTCAAAGTCGCGGCCAAAGGCGGCGTGCCGATCTTCGTCCACATGCGTGGCGCGGGCCGCAAAGACCCGGGCGTCGTCGAGGCTCTACAAGAGGTCATCTCCGACGCCGCTATCTCCGGTGCCGCCGTCCACGTCGTCCACCTCAACTCCAGTTCCGGCAAGGCGTTCGAACTCGGCCTGTCGATCGTCCGAGGTGCGCGCCAACGCGGCATCGACGTTTCGACCGAAGCCTACCCTTACATCGCGGGAATGACCCGCCTCGACTCCGCTATCTTCAATCCAGGCTGGCGCGAAACGCTCGAAGCCGACTTCGGCGATCTGATGTGGACCGAGACCGGCGAACGCCTAAACGCCGAGACCTTCGAAAAACGCCGCAAGCAAGGCGGTAACGTCGTCGCCTTCACGATGCGCGAGCAGGACATCGAACTCGCCATGGCCGCGCCCGACGTCATGGTCGCCAGCGACGGATGGCTCGAAAAGGGCAAAGGACATCCGCGCGCCGCCGGGGCCTACGCGCGCGTGCTGGCGCACTATGTCCGCGAACGCAAGGTCTGCACGCTGATGGAGGCGATTCGCAAGATGTCGCTGCTGCCCGCGCGCCGTCTGGAAAAGTTCGTCCCTGACATGAAGCTCAAGGGCCGCATCAAGGTCGGTGCGCATGCCGACATCGTCGCCTTCGACGCCGCTCGTGTCATCGACAAAGCCACCTTCCAGAACCCCGCGCAGTACTCCGAAGGCATTCCGCACGTGCTCGTGATGGGCGTGCCGGTCGTTGAAAACGAACGGCTGGCCGAGGGCGTTTTCCCTGGCCAGCCGGTGTTAAGCAAAGTGACGGTATAGCTTACTTCTGCATCGCGCTCTTGACGAGCTTGAAGCCGCCGGGCGTTTCAAACGCCGTGGCGCTCACGCCGCTGTTGGAAAAGTTCGTCGTCTTCACCGTCATCTCCATCAATGACGCTTCGCCGCTGAACGATCCCTGCGGACCAACCGGCGCCGCGGGCGCTTCGGCAGCCGCCGGCGGGGGTGGGGGAGGAGGCTCTTCGGCCGGCTTCTTGCGGCGCAGTCCGCCAAGTCCGCCGCCAAGTCCGCCGGCGCGGCCAAGCCGGCCGGCGACAGCGCCCGTCGCTGCTTGCCCAGCAGCCTGCCCCGCGGCGCCCTTTACGCTCGGCATCTGCGCCTGGCCCGCCGCTTGCTGAGCCTTCGCCTCCTGGAACGCCACTTCCATTTGCTTGGCTTGCTCCGGATCGGTCGGCATCATGCGGAGCACTTGCAGCACCGCCACGCCATCCATCGTCGCGAGTTTCCTCGCCGCTTCCTGCATGCCGCGCCCAATACCCATCTGCAGATGCGCGATATTCAACTTCTGCGCCATGCGCACGTGAAAGTCCTGCATTTCCTTGTGGCCGGGGAGTGAGGGAGCCATCCAGGAGCTAACCTCGATCTGCATCTCGCCGTTCTTTCCGGTCTGCGGATTCATGGTGACGTACTTCATCGACAGCAAAAACTCGCGCGCCTTCAGACCGTCGATCACTTCGGACTTGCCCGTTTCCTTCACGTCGATCGACACGTCGCCGGCCGGCTGGCCGACCTTCTGCATCGCCTTTTCCATGAACGCGCGCATCTCTGCGAACGTCGTCACCGAGTACTCCTTCTTCTCGAAGTTCACGTCGATGAACTGTTCCTTGTCGAGGTCGACGATCTGCGCGGTCTTGCCCGCCGTTACGGTCGCCATCCTGTTGCCTTGAATCGACACCGTCGAGTCGTTGTTCTGCAGGGCCGCGCCGCCACCGAAGCGCGCCGCCATCTGCATCATGCTCATCATCGCGCCGCCTGTCATGCGCGCGTTCTGGTCGTACTTAAAATCGGCAAACGCCGCTGGCGCGAGCTAGAGAAGTGCCGTTGCAGTCCGCATTAGGTTGGTCATCGTAAAACCTCCATCTCCAATCATACGAGAAGCAGAGTTGTCCCCTGCTGTACAATACGCGTAATCGTCCGTTCGACGCCATCAAAAAAATTCCATGCCGCAATTAACCGTCCGGCCGAGCATTAAAGGAGTGATCGTTTGGTACGTGGTGAGTACGCTCCTGCTGATCGCGATCGTCGTGTTCCTCTACACACGCGGCTTCGCGCCGCCGGAGCTGTGGGCGCTGGCCGCCATCCCGCTTGGCATCGACATCTGGGCGTCGATGAAACACGTCAAGTTGAATACGAAGCGCTTGACGCTCGACAACGGAGTGTTGCGGTTTGAGGATGGCTTGCTGGCGAAGAAGCAGCGGTCGATCATGCTCGACAAGATCAGCGACGTAAGAACGGAGCAAACTCTAGGCCAGCGAATCGTTGGCATCGGGGATCTTTCCGTCGACGCACAAGGCGAGACGGGCGCGATTTCGTTGCAGAACGTCGACCGGCCGCGCGAAGCGGCCGAGCAAATTCTGGACGCGGTCCGCGCGGCTCGCGGAACGGGCCGTTAATCACATTGGAGAATTCATGAGCGATTTTTTGAAGGGCAAGACAGCGGTTATTACCGGCGGAAGCCGCGGATTGGGAAAGGCTATGGCCGTCGCGCTCGCCGCCGAAGGCGTGCGTATCGCGCTCGTCGCGCGCGATGAAGCGGCCATGACGGATGTCGCTGGGACAATTCGGAAAGCCGGCGGCGAAGCGTCCTGCTTCAAGGCCGATGTCACCGACGAAGCCGCCGTCGCAACGCTGGAAAAAGAGGTGCTGCTGCAATTCGGCACGGTCGATATTCTGATCAACAACGCAGGCATCAACATCCGAAAACCGATTCACGAGTTCACGCTCGAAGAATGGCGGCGCGTGCAGGACACCAATGTCACTAGCGTATTTCTAATGTGCCGCGCCTTCGTACCGCATATGAAGGGCAAGGGCTACGGGCGCATCTTCAACATGACCTCGATCATGAGCCACATTTCGCTGCCGGGCCGCGCGGCATATTCTTCGAGCAAAGCCGCGCTGCTTGGCCTCACGCGCGCGGTCGCGCTGGAACTAGCCACTGAAGGCATCACGGTTGTCGGCATCAGCCCAGGACCGTTCGCCACCGAAATGAACCTGCCGCTCATCAACAATCCCGGAGCCAACGCGAAATTCCTGTCGAGCATTCCGGTCGGCCGTTGGGGTGACGTGAACGAGATCGGCAAGCTGACCGTGTTCCTCTGCTCGGAAGGCGCGGGCTTCATCACCGGAACCGATATTCTCATCGACGGCGGATGGTGCGCACAGTGATTCGTCGACCGGCATTCGTTTTGGCGGTGTTGCTGCTGGCCGCCTGTCAGCGCACCTCGAAGAAGACGATCGCCGTCGTTCCGAAGGCGACCTCGCACCTGTTCTGGGTTTCGGTGCAAGCGGGCGCGATGGCCGCGGGCGAGGAGTTTGGCGTCAACGTCGAATGGAACGGCGCGGCGTCGGAGACCGAATATCCGCGCCAGATTCAGATCGTCGATTCGTTTATCTCGCGCCGCGTCGACGGCATCGCACTTGCCGCCACCGAGCGCAAGGCGCTCGTCGGCGTGCTCGATCGCGCCGCGCAAGCGAATATTCCGGTAACGGTGTTCGACTCCGGCGTCGATTCGGAAAACTACATGAGCTTTCTGGCGACCAACAACTACGAAGGCGGGCAATTGGCCGGACACACGCTCGGCCGCCTGTTGAACGGTAACGGAAAAGTCGCGGTTGTCATGCACGCGCCGGGCAGCGGTTCAACAATGGATCGCGAACGCGGATTCGAAGACGCAATCAAGGCCGAGTTCCCCGGCATCCGTATCGTCGCGCAGCAGTTTGGGCAGTCCGACCGGTCCAAGGCCATGGCGGCGATGGAGAACATCCTGACGGCGCATCCGGACCTCGACGGCGTGTTTGCGTCGTCGGAACCGTCGAGCATGGGCGCATCGCTCGCTCTGAAGTCGCGCAGCCTGAACGGCCGCGTCAAGCTGGTCGCGTTCGATTCGAGCGATGTCATGATCGAAGATCTGAAGGGCGGCGTCATCGACGCGATGGTCGTGCAGGATCCCTTCCGCATGGGCCACGACGCGGTAAAGACGCTTGTCGAAAAACTTAACGGACAAACGCCGCCGAAGAAAATCGATCTCAGCGCGCGCGTCGTCACCAAGGCCGATCTCGATAAAGAGGACGTGAAGCAACTCCTCTTCCCCGACGTGAAAAAATATTTGAAGCAATGACGGAAATACCGGAACTCGTCACGAGCGCGGGCGACTTGGCCGCCGCACTCAACGCGACCGTCGCGCACTTCGGCGCCGATAGTGGAACGATTCACCTGATCGGCGACGGCGGCGCGCTGCACCTCCGCGCGGCCACCGCGGGCATTCCTCAGTTCGTGCTCGACACCGTGCGCGTTGTACCGGTCGGCAAAGGCATGGCCGGTCTAGCCGCCGAGCGCGCGCAACCCGTCACCGCCTGCAACATTCAAACCGACACCAGCGGCGACGTGCGGCCAGGTGCGAAGTTAACGGGCCTGGAAGGCGCCATCGTTGTGCCGATGATCGTCGACGGCGCGGTGCGCGGCTCGCTGGGGATCGCCAATCGCCGCGAGCGCACATTTACTAAGGCCGAGCAGCATTTGCTGCTGGCTATCGGCGCATTCTTAGCGGCCCGCAATGGCTAAATCCACAGTACAACACGAAGAACTCCGCGCCTTCGCGCAAGCCCTCCTCGAAGGCGCCGGCGTACGACGTGATCGCGCCTCACTGGTCGCTGCGAACCTTTTATTCGGCAACCTCCGCGGCGTCGACTCGCACGGCATGCAGCTTCTGCCGTCGTATCTGGAACAGATGGATCGCGGCCTGATCGACGGCGCCGAAGACGGCGAACTGCTAAGCGAATCCGGCGCGACAATGCTGTACGACGCGCGCAACGGGCTGGGCGCGGTCACCGCCGATCGCTGCTGCGAGCGCGTAATCCGCCTCGCGAAAGAACACGGCCTCGCCTTCGCCGTTGCGCGCCACGCCAACCACTTCGGCGCCGCGGCGTTTTGGGGCCGCCGTATCTCCGACGCAGGTTTGATCGGCTTCGCGTTCTGCAACGCATCACCAATCGTCCCGCCGTTTCAAGCGAAGCAAGCGCGCCTTGGAACGAATCCAATCTGCATGTCAACGCCGGGCCCGCACGACACAAGCTGGCTGCTCGACATGGCGACGACAACCGTCGCGGCCAATCGCATCTTCAAGGCCTGGCACAATCGCGAGCCCGAAATCCCCGCCGGCTGGGCGATGGACAAAGAAGGCCGTCCGACGACAAGCACCGACGAGGCGTATCACGGCCTCATCATGCCGCTCGGCGGCTACAAAGGCACGGGCCTCGCCGTGATGGTCGAAATTCTCAGCGCCATCCTCGCGGGCGATGCGATGAGCGTCGAAGTCGGCGGCTTGCGGATCAAAGACCGGCCGATGAACGTCGCGCATTCGTTCCTTGCCATCGATCCCGCTCGCTTCCTCGGCCCGGGCGAGTTCGACGCGCGCATGGGCAAACTGGCAAACTATCTGCACTCGGCCACCCCGGGCGCGGGGTTCGAAGAAGTTCTGATCGCCGGCGAACCGGAAGTGCGATTCGAAAAGAAGCGCCGCGTCGAAGGCATTGGCCTCGGTCCGGGCGAGTGGGAACGCCTTCTAACTTGGGCGCAAAAGTACAACGTCGAACCGCCGCGTTACAATACCGAAGAACATGGCTGACGACTGGAGCTTCGAAAAAGGCCTTTCCGAACTGGAATCGGTGGTGAAGGAATTGGAGTCCGGCGACCTCCCGCTCGAAAAGGCGATTCAGGTTTTTGAACGCGGCGTCGGCTTGAGCGAACGCTGCCGAAAAGAGTTGGAAGCCGCGGAGACGCGCGTCGAAGTATTGATGCGCCGAGGCGACAAGATCGAAGCCGAGCCGTTCGATCCCCCGAAAGAATGAACCTGAAAGAGTACTTGGCCGCGCGCATCGCGCGAGTGGAAGCGGCGCTGGAGCGCTGGGTGCCCGCGGAAACAGCGCCGCCGGCGACGATTCATCGCGCAATGCGATATAGCCTTTTCGCGGGCGGGAAGCGCATACGCCCGGTGCTTTGCATCGGGGCGGCCGAAGCTCTCGGCCGCGAGCCGCGGGGCATCGAAGACGCCGCGTGCACGCTTGAGATGATTCACACCTACTCGCTGATTCACGACGACCTGCCCGCGCTGGACAACGACGATCTGCGCCGCGGCCGGCCCACGAACCACGTCGTCTTCGGGGAAGCGATGGCAATTCTCGCGGGCGACTCGTTGCTGACTCTGGCGTTCGAGGTTCTCGGCAAACTGCCGCACGCATCGAACGATGTGCGTGCGCGCCTCGTCGCCGAACTGGCGACCGCGTCCGGCACGGTCGGCGGCATGATCGGCGGGCAGGTACACGACATCGAAGGCGAAGGCCAGCCGCCAACGGCCGAGTTGCTCGAACAAATTCACCGCGCCAAGACGGGCGCCCTGTTAAGATGCAGCGTCCGTATGGGCGCGATCTATGCCGGCGCAACCGATGACGAACTTCGCGCTCTCAGCGCCTTCGGCGAACACGTCGGCCTGGCGTTTCAAATCGTCGACGACATTCTCGATGTCGAAGAATCCTCGGAAACACTCGGCAAGACCGCGGGCAAGGATCAGGCGCAGCAGAAGATCACGTTTCCGGCGGTGTACGGACTCGACCGGTCAAAGTTCATGGCCGAGCACGAACGGGAGGCCGCGCGCGCGGCGTTGCAGCCGTTCGGCGCCGCGGCCGAGCCGTTGCTGGCGCTCGCGGATTTCATCGTGAAGCGCAAGGCATGAAGGCGAAGCGGCAGCGGCTGGATCAGTTGCTCGTCGAGCGCGGTCTGGCCGAGTCGCGTGAAAAAGCCAAAGCTCTCATCCTCGCCGGGCAGGTGCGTGTCGACGGCCAGCGCTCCGGCAAAGCGGGCAAGGAAATTTCGCTCGAGGCCAACGTTGAACTGCTCGCGCCGCCGCCCTACGTCAGCCGCGGCGGCTTCAAAATCGCCAAGGCGCTCGACGAGTTTGGCATCGATCCGGCCGGCTGGATTTGCCTCGACATCGGCTCATCGACCGGCGGCTTCACCGACTGCCTCCTGCAGCGCGGCGCGTCGAAAGTCTATGCATTCGACGTCGGCACGGGCCAGATGGATTGGAAGCTCCGCAACGATCCGCGTGTGGTGTTGCGCGAAGGCGTCAACGCGCGAAACCTCACGCCGGCCGATGTCGCCGAACGCTCGCGCCTTGCCGTCTGCGACGTGAGTTTCATCTCCGTCACCCTCATCCTCCCCGCGCTGCCGCCGCTTCTGTGCGAAGATGGCGAACTAGTCATCCTTGTGAAACCGCAATTCGAAGTGGGGCGAGAACAAGTGGGCAAGGGAGGTATCGTGCGCGAACCGGAGTTGCATCAACAAGCCATCGATCGCATCGCCGCCGCCGCGCAGTCTCTCGGCTATCGCACCGCGTGGACCGATAGCCCCATCCTTGGGGCCGAAGGGAACAAAGAGTTTCTTCTGCATGCAAGACATTAAGACAGTCGGAATCATCTCGAAGCCAAACGCCGATTTGGCGCCGGCGCTCTTGCGAAGCCTGCTTGCATGGCTCGGCGAGCGCGGGATCGGCGTTCGCCTCGACTCGGTATCGGCCGCCTACCTCGATCGTCACGACGGTATCGATCGCGTCCACGTTCCCGACGGCGTGCAGTTGATCATCGTCCTTGGCGGCGATGGCACGTTGCTATCGGCCGCGCGCTCGATCGGCGGCCGCGATGTGCCGCTCTTCGCGGTCAATCTCGGCAGCCTCGGTTTCCTCACGGCGATCACAGAGGAAAGCGTCTTCCCTGAACTTCAGCGCATGCTCGACGGCGAGCACCGCATCGGCAAACGCCGCATGTTGCGCTGCGAGTTGTGGCGCGGCGACACGATGATCGCCAGCTACGATGCGTTGAATGACGTCGTGTTGTCGAAGGCCGCGATCGCGCGCGTCATCGACCTGGAAGTGCATTGGAACGAGCACTTCATCGGCAACTACAAGGCCGACGGCCTGATCGTCTCAACGCCCACCGGCTCGACGGCCTACTCGCTCGCCGCCGGAGGACCGATCATCTTTCCCCAGGTGGAAGCCATGACGCTCACGCCGATCTGCCCGCACATGCTCACCAATCGCCCCGTTATCGTGCCCGACACCGGAGAGATCACCGTTTGGGCGCGTAGCGAGGACGAAGGAACATTCCTCACCGTCGACGGCCAAGTCGGCCAGCCGTTGAAGCACGACGACCGCGTCGTGTGCCGCCGCTCCGAGTTCAGCTTGCAACTCGTGCGGCCGCCGGGCATGCTCTTCTTTGACGTACTGCGGCAAAAACTCAAATGGGGTGAACGATAAATGAAACGGATCTCCGCCACCGGGTGGATCTTCATCGCAATGGCCGCCGGCACTGCGCTTGGGCACTTTCAGCCCGACATCGCCAGGTCGCTGGAAGTGGTCAGCCATATCTTCTTGAACCTGATCAAGAGCATCATCGCGCCGCTGCTGTTCGCGACGCTCGTGTATGGCATCGCAGCTTCGGGCAACGTCAAGACGATGGGCCGCATCGGCGGTAAGGCGATCTTGTACTTCGAGATCGCCACGACAATCGCGCTCTTCATCGGCCTCTTCGCCGTGAACTGGATCAAGCCCGGCGTATCGGAGACGCCGCCCGCGGCTGTGGAACAAAGCGTTGCCGCGCCAGCCGCGCCAACGAAGCAACCCACGGCCGGCGAGATCCTCGAACACACGTTCCCGAAGAGTGTGATCGACGCCATGGCGCGCGGCGATGTCTTGCAGTTGGTGGTGTTCTGCTTTATCTTCGGCGCGGCGTGCACAACCATCGGCGACAAGGCGAAACCGGTCATCGAGTGGTGCGAATCGCTGGCCGAAGTCATGTTCCAATACACGCGTTATGTGATGATGCTCGCGCCGTTCGGCGTCGGCGCCGCGATTGCCGTCACCGTCGGCACGCACGGACTCGTGGCATTAAACAAATTGGGCCTGCTACTGGTGACTATGTACGCAGCACTGCTGGTCTTCGTGATTTTCGTGCTCGGCTCGGTCATCGTGATCTGCCGCATTCCGATGGCGCGTTTCATTCACTTCGTGAAAGAGCCCTGGTTGATCGCGTTCTCGACAGCGTCAAGCGAAGCCGCGCTGCCGAAGGCTTTAGAAAACATGGAGAAGTTCGGCGTGCCAAAGCACATTGTCAGCTTCGTGCTGCCGACCGGATATAGTTTCAACCTCGACGGCACGACGCTCTATCTCTCCGGCGCCTCGGTCTTCTGCGCGCAGGTCGCCGGCATCGAACTCACGTGGGGCCAGCAGTTGCTAATGATGCTTTCGCTGATGCTCACAAGCAAAGGTGTGGCCGGCGTGCCGCGCGCGTCGCTTGTGATTCTCACGGGCACGCTGGTGACGTTTTCGATCCCGCCGCTTGGCATCGGGATGATCCTCGGCATCGACGCGCTTCTCGACATGGCTCGGACTTCCGTGAACGTGCTGGGCAACTGCCTCGCCAGCGCGGTCGTCGCGCGTTGGGAAGGCGTGGATCTCAGCAAAGCGCCCGAGGCTTAGTCGCGCTTCTTCACAAGCAGCGTAGCGAGAAAATCCCGCGCGATGCGCTCGTTGCGGATCGTTCGCCAAGTTACAAAGACCGAATCAACTTGTCGAATGAGGTCGAGCACCTCCGTTCGAGTCCAAACCTTGGCCATATCGTAATCTGCTGCGTGCCGCTTTTCTTGCAGGAATGCAAAACTGTTCGCGACATTTCGAAGAGCGGAAACAACTGCTGGATCTTCGCCTGAAAATGGGGTTTGCTGACTGCTCCCGGCCCGCCGCGCTGCCGTCTTCATCACGCCATGTTCAGATGCCCGGATAAGAAACATCCGAGAAGACGCCTCGCGCCAGTTCCCAACCGCATCGCCGATCAACAGATGGAACAACGCATAGTACGCAGAACAGCACGGCGGAGACTCGCCTGCTTGGGCCGTCTCGGCTCGCGCCTCGATAAGCTGAACGCTTGTTCAAGGAGATCGTCAGGATACGCCAAACGTCCACTCCGGATCCTTTATCGTTTTGTACTCAGTCTCGCTCCGAAAACTCGGGTAGGGGAACAGCCCCCAGTTGTCGTACGGGTTCATCTCGTCGCTCAGAATGTTTCGAATTCGCCTCGTGACTCCCGAAAGACTCTCATCCCGGCTCGCCTCATCGGAGAGCACGATATTAAAGTAGATCGCCGGATCCCCCGTGGAATCCTCGCCGATCCGATACTTCGCATGCACCACGGTTCCCTTCGGAAACTTCTTCACCGCACGCGCAAAGTCCTTCGCGATCTTCTCGCGAAACATGTAAATCGTCGGCTCCAGCGTCATACCAACGGTATAAAGACAACAAGCCCCGGCATATCACCGGGGCCTGTATGTAAAAAAGAACTACTTGCCGAGCTTATCGAAGATCGAGTGCGCCGGCTTCAGCGACGCATTCACGGCGTTGATATTCTTCACGCCCTGATCCGCCAGCCAATCCTCCAGCGCCTTCACACCCTGCTTCGCGTACACGGGAATCGCATCCTTCCACGTCGCACGTCCGCAAAGCACGCCGTTAAAATCGGTGCCCGCTTCCGCCGCCATCGCAAGACTCTCATTGAACTGCGCGTTTGAAACGCCGGCGCTCAAGTAGATGAACGGCTTCTTCGCGACCGCCGCCGCGCGGCGATACAGGTCCAGCGCTTCGGCGCGAGTCTGCGCCTTCTGGCCCTTGTACACCGAGCTGCCTTCGACGTAGTCGGCATTCACCGGCACTTCAACCTTCAGCACGTCGACCTTGTACTGCGGCTTGGAAAACTCTTCCATGCTCTTGATCACGACTTCCGGCTTGATCTTGGCGAACTCAACGCCCTTCTCATCGCCGCCCTTCGGATCGTAGCCGACGAACTCGAGGAAGAACGGAATCTCGTTGTCCTCGCACTCGCTGCCGATACGTTCGCAGAACGCGTGCTTGATGTCGTTGACACCGGCGTCGTCGAACGGCGAGTAGTAGATCAGAATCTTCACCGCGTCGCCGCCCATGTCGACGATGCGCTTGGCCGAAACGTGCGGCAGCAGATCGGGCAACCGGCCGGGCTGCGTGTTGTCGTAGCCGGAGGCTTCATAGGCCAGCAACAAACCGGCGTTGCTGGAACGGGCGGCCGCGGCGGGGAGGCCGAATTCCGGGTCGAGAAGAATGGCGGACGCGTGCGGGGTCAAGACCTTCGTAACGGCGATCTTGAACTCTTCCATCATCTCCTGTGTGACTGCTTTCGCATCGATGCCCTTTGCCGCGGCAATCGACTTCTGCAAACTGCCACGTTGGTCCATGGCGGCGGCGGCAATGACACCGCGATTATCGGCAAGCGCGGTGAGGTGCTTGCGTTTTCCTGCTGAAAGGCTCATTTTTGTTTGGGGATACTCCTGGGAGGGATCTTTTTAGTATAGCGAGGCCACTCGCCGGTGATACGCATTCGCCCGCGCCACATCGCGAAAAATCTGCGCCTTCAGCGCTTCGGGCGACTCGAACTTCCGCTCGTCGCGCACGCGCCGAAGCACCTCGACGGCAATGCGCGCCGGTGTCGAACCGTCAAACGGACTCAGCAGAAACGTCTCGATCGTCAATGCATCGCCGCCAAACGTCGGCCGCATACCGATGTTTGTAATCGAATTCCAACGCCTATCGCCGTCTAGATCGCGCGTGCGCGTGATGTAGACGCCCGCCATCGGCAGCACCTCATTTTCAGCCGCCAGATTCAGCGTCGGCACAGTCTGTTTCGCTCCGATGCCATGTCCGCTGACAACGGTTCCGGTGAGCGCATACGGCCGCCCCAACAACCGTCCCGCAAATCCCATGCGCCCGCTTGTGATCGCGTTGCGGACCTCGGTCGACGACACCACCACGCCGCGAAAACGGATCGCCGGCTCGATGTGGGTCGCGAACCCGAGCTCGCGCCCCAGGTCGGCGAGCAGATGAATGTTGCCCGCATGCTTGTGCCCAAATCGAAAGTTGTTGCCTACGACTACAGCCCTGACGCCCAGCGCGCCAACCAGAATCTCTCGCACGAACGCATCGGGCGCAACCGCCGCCAGCGCCGCGTCGAACGGCAATATCAACACGCGTGCGATCCCACAATCGCACATGACGGCAACGCGTGCTTCATGAGCCGACAACCGCTTCGGCGCACGCTCCGGCGCCACAATTCGAGCCGGATGCGGGTCGAACGTCAACACCGCCGGCGCCCAACGATGCACGTTCGCCAGCAACGCCACCTCGCGAAACAGCTCCTGGTGGCCGATGTGCGTGCCGTCGAAATTACCGATCGTCACCGCACATGGCCCGAATCGCCCGCGCGCTTCATCGAGAGAACGAAACACCTGCATCGCTAATTGTCCACCGATACGGTTAATCCGTCGTAGGCCAACCGCACGTTTGGCGGCAGCATGCTCTCGGCGCGCTCATGCCCAAGGTCGTGGCAGATGTGTGTGAAGTAGGCCATCTTCGGCCGCAACGCCGCGACGATTTTCAACGACTCATCCACCGTCGAGTGCGTGGGGTGCGGCTTGTAACGTAGCGCGTCGAGAAACAACACATCGAGCCCCTCGAGCATCGCCATTGACGGCTCCGGCACGCGATTGTGATCGGTCAAATACGCCAACTTCCCAAAACGAAATCCATACACCGGCATGCTGCCGTGAAACAGCGGTATCGGAACAACATCGACGCCGAACAACGCCAGCGGCGCTCCGTTGATCTCGACCGCTTCGACCTTCGGACAACTCGACTCCTTCCGCCCATCGGCAAACACATATTCAAAGACGCGCCTCACGATCGCCAGCGTGTCCGCGCTGCCGTACACCGGAATCGAACCGCTCTGCCGGAAATTGAACGGACGCACGTCGTCGAGACCAAGAATGTGATCGGCGTGCCCGTGTGTCAGCAGAATCGCGTCGATGCGCGGAATCCTCGCCCGTAGCGCCTGCGCTCGAAAGTCCGGCGTCGTGTCGATGATAATCTCGCGCCCGCTATAGCGCACCCACACCGACGGCCGCATGCGATTGTCGCGCGGGTCTTCCGAGGTGCAGACACGGCAGTCGCAACCGATCGACGGCACGCCCACCGACGTGCCCGAACCCAGCACCGTCAGCGAGAGCTCGCTCACTCCGGCGCCTTCGCGCTCGCCGCCTGCACATAGCGAAACCGCAATTCGGTGACTGAATTCTCCAGTGCCCGCTTCTCGCCGGTCTCCAGATTGCCTTTCGTTTTTTCGAGCAGCATCGCCAACATATCGATCGCATGCTGCGCCATCGGCAGATTCGGTTCTTGCTTTTCTTCGGTCAGTTGCACCAGACCAAGATGGCTCTCGGCCTGCATGCGGATGCTGAACACCAAGAACTCAAACGTCGCGGGTGGAAGGGGCTGTCCTGTATCGCTCATCAACAACGATTTTAGCCGAGCGCCTTCGAGGGCGCGACCGGCATGTGTCAACGTTGCGTTGGTTTGCCGGTAAAGGTGGCCGCGTGACTAGCCATGGCGTCGCGCATTTGAGCCACGATGTCCGCGTGTAGGTGGGCGACATCGAAGCGTTCGCCGTAGTCGGCTTCCAGGTGGAAGAGTTGAGCCTTGTCCGGCTGTTTGGGATTGGGCAGGCGGAGCTTCCAAGGACCGCGCCGCATGCCGTGCAGCGTGCCGGCGTGATAGTAAAAGAAATCGCGCTGCGGACGATTTTTGTTCTCCCAAAGAAGCGGCGCGAGGTCGTGACCGTCAAGGACGACGCCTTGTGGAGGCTTCGCGCCGGCCAGACGCGCGAGCGTCGGGAAAATGTCGAGCGTGGAGGCCACCTCGGACGAGACGCGCCCCCCAGCGATACGGCCCTTCCAGCACGCGATGAACGGCTCGCGATAGCCACCTTCCCATGTCGTCGCCTTGCCTTCGCGCAACGGACCGTTGGAGCCGCCGTTGTCGCCGAGGTTAACCGGCGCGCCGTTGTCGGAACTGAAGAGAATCAGCGTATCCTGGTCGACCTTGAGTTCGGCGAGCGTCTTGCGAACTTCGCCGACCGACCAATCAAGCTCCTCGACCGCGTCGCCGTGCAGCCCGGCTCGGCTCTTTCCAAGAAACTTCTCGCTGGCGAAGGGCGGCACATGCGGCATCGTGTGGGCGAAGTAGAGGAAGAAGGGCTTCTTCGCTTTGGCGGCGCCTCTCAAAAAGGCGGTAGCCTCGGCAGTGTAGCGGGCGGTGGGTTGGGTCTGATCCGGATCGCGCTCGAGCACCTCCTCGTTGCGCATGAGCGGCACGCCGGGCAGGTTGCGATACCGGTCCAGTGTAGCGGCCGGGCACTTAGTCCCTCGCTTGACGTCGAGTTCGTCGTAGACCGTGTTGGTCTTCAGACTCATGTCGTTGGAGTAGGGGATGCCGAAGTAATTGTCGAAGCCGTACTTGGTGGGAAGGTATTGCGGCAAATGGCCAAGGTGCCACTTACCGACGATCTGCGTGGCGTAGCCGCGCTGTTTCAGCAGTTGAGCGATGGTGAGTTCCGAATCGGGAATCCCTCCGGTGGAATCCGGAAAGAACACGAAATTGATACCGCTGCGGATGGGGTAGCGGCCGGTCATCAGCGCGGCGCGGCTGGGAGAGCAGAGCGGCGCGGCGGAGTAGAACTGCGTGATGCGGATTCCTTCGGCGGCCATGCGGTCGAGATGGGGCGTGCGGATCAGCGGATGGCCGTAGCAGCCGAGGTCGCCGAAACCGAGGTCGTCGGCGTAGATCAGCACGATGTTGGGGAGCTTCGGCGGTTGCGCCGCCGCGGGAGTCGCGAGGGCGGCAAGGAAATTACGGCGCGTCACGAAGCGAGTATACACCGCAGCGCTCGCGCCCGCGCCTTATGATATTCTGCGCCTACGATGAGTTCCCGCAGAACGTTTTTCATGGCCGCCAGCGCCGCCGCCGTATCCACCCGCAAGGTCATGGCGAATTCGAAAGTCCGCGTCGCCGTGCTCGGCGTGAACGGCCGGGGCAAGGACCACATCGCCGGATTCGGCGATGTTCCCGAAGCCGAAGTCGTCTGCCTGTGCGATCCGGATCTGCGCGTCGCGCGCAAAACCGGCGAGGCGTTCGAGAAGCGCTTCAACCGCAAGGTCTCGCTCGAACAGGATCTACGCAAGGTTTTCGAACGCAAGGACATCGACGCCGTGTCGATCGCGGCGCCCAATCACTGGCACGCGCTCGCCACGATTTGGGCCTGTCAGGCCGGCAAGGATGTCTACGTCGAAAAGCCCGGCTCCCACGGCATTTGGGAAGGCCGCAAGATGGTTGAGGCAGCGCACAAATACAAACGCATCGTGCAACACGGCGTGCAACTCCGCTCGAGCGAAGCGCTTCAAGAAGCTGTCGCGCACCTGCGCAAAGGGACCATCGGCAACGTCTACATGTCCCGCGGGCTGGTCTTCCGCTGGCGCCCCAGCATCGGCAGGAAACAGCCTTCGTCCGTGCCCGCCGAACTCGACTACAACCTCTGGCAAGGCCCCGCGCAGGAGCGCCCCTTCTCCGAACGCCACGTCCACTACAACTGGCACTGGCATTGGGATTACGGCAACGGCGACGTCGGCAATCAGGGCATTCACGAAACCGACATGTGCATGTGGGGGCTCGGCCTCGACACGCTCCCAGCGAAGATCACATCGATGGGCGGCAAGTTCCTTTTCGATGACGACAAAGAAACGCCCGAAGTGCAGACCTCGCTCTACTACTACCCCGAGCAACAAAAGCTCATCCAATTCGAAGTCCGGCACTGGTGCACTAACGACGAACATGGCGCGTCGGTCGGCAACATTTTCTATGGCTCGGAGGGCTATCTGGTCGTTTATGGCTACGATCGCTATGCCATTTTCATGGGCCAGAAACGCGAGCCCGGCCCCACGCACAAAGCCGGCGGCGATCACTTTGCCAACTTCATCAAAGCCGTCCAAAGCCGCAAGACTTCCGATCAAAATGGCCCCGTCGAGACGGCGCACTTGGCGTCGGGTCTCGCACACCTCGGCAACATCTCGTATCGATTGCAGCGCCAGTTGACCTTCGATGCAAGCGCCGAGAAGTTCATCGGCGATTCGGAAGCGAATCAGATGCTTAAGCGCAACTACCGCAAGCCGTTCGCCGTTCCGGAAAACGTGTGACCCGCCGCTCCGCACTCGCCTGTTCGATGGCCGCGCTCGCGCAACCCGGCGCGCCAACGCGCTTTCAACTCGCGTGCATGACACTGCCCTACTCCGCGTTTTCGTTCGAACGGTCTCTTGAAGGCATTCGCGCGGCGAGTTACGAGTACGTTGCCTGGGGCGTCAATCATCTGGGCAAGCCGCTGCTCGCCGTCGACGCGCCTCCGGCCGAAGCGAAGGCGAAGGCCGATCAGTCGAAGGCCGCCGGACTCACGCCCGTGATGATGTTCGCCACGGTGAACCTCGAAGCGCCGGCAGCGCTCGACGCCCATCGCCGCCGCATCGCGCAGGCCCACGCCGCGGGCATCCCGTTCCTCCTCACCTTCGGCAAAACAACCGGCGGCGAGCGCGACGCCTTCGTCCGTAATCTCAAGTCAATGGCGCCGGAGGCACGCGCCGCCGGCGTAACAGTCGTCATCAAACAACACGGCGGCAACACGGCTACCGGCCGCGACTGCATCAAGATCGTGCGCGAAGTCGCCGAAGATTCCGTGCATGTTTGTTACGACGCCGGCAATGTTCTCGACTACGAAAACAACGATCCCATCGCCGAGATCGCCGATTGCGCTCCGTTTATTCGCGCCTTCGCCATCAAGGATCATCGCAACACGCCGAAGGACGAAGACTGCGGCCCCGGCTTCGGCGAGATCGATCACTACAAACTGCTGCGCCCCGTAATGCGCACCGGCCTCACAATGCCGCTCGCCTTCGAGAACATCTTCGAACCGCTCGTGCCGCGTCCTCGCACCGCCGAAGGCGTCGACGCGCTGGCGCGCCGATCGCGCGAGTATATCGAGTCGGTCCTCCGCGGACTCTCCGCAGTGATATAACGATAGGCGCATGAGCCGCCGCACATTTCTGCTCTCTTCCGCCGCCGCCGCATTCGCACAGGCCCCTAACGATCGTGTCGGAACCGCCGTTATCGGAACCGGCAACCGTGGATCGTATCTACTGACCTCCGTCATCGATCAGCCCGACACCCGCGTCGCCGCCATCTGCGACTTGAAGCCGGATCGCCTCGACAAGGCCGCCTCCGCCGCCGGCAAGGACAACCCGTTCACGACGAAAGAATGGCGGCGCGTTATCGAACGCAAGGACGTCGACGCCGTCTACGTCGCCACGCCGCCTCACCTGCATGCTGAGATGGCCGTCGCCGCCCTCGAAGCCGGCAAACACGTCTACTGTGAAAAGCCCATCGGCGTGAGCGCGCGCCAGGTGCGCGACATCGTGCGCGCCGCCAAAAAATCGAACAAGGTCTTCGTCGCGGGCCAGCAGATGCGCTCGATGAGTTCGTTGATCGCCGCCGTCGGAAAGATTCATGCGGGCGTGATCGGCGAGGTTTATCAGATCAAAGCGCAGCGCCATGCAACAGCCGACCTCCCGCACGACGGTACTTCGGGCGATTGGTACTTCGACGTTTCAAAGAGCGGCGGCTATCTCATTGAACAGTCCGTGCACAACCTCGATCTCTGCAACTGGGCCGCGAACATGGTCCCAGTGAAAGCCGTTGGCTTCGGCAGTGTGATGCGCTACAAAGGCCAGCCCGCGGGCCGAACGATCTTCGACAACAGCAGCCTCGTCTACGAATATTCGAACGGCGCCAAGATGACCTTCACACAAAACGTGTTCCATCCGCGCCGGCTTCCCAACAGCAACCAGATGGTCTACGTCTACGGCGAAAAAGGCGCGGCCGATATCATGACAACAGCCTCCGTCTACTTCCACGACACCGCCACCAAGGAAGAACCGCTCCACACCAAACCTGAAGAGCCGAAGCACGCGCATACGCGCATGTTCTTCGATCTCGTCAAGGGTACGGGCACGAATCGCGCCGATTGGAAGGTCGGCGCGACCGCCGCTTTGACGGCCATACTGGGTCACGAAGCGATGACCAGACAGCGCGTCGTCACAATGGCAGAACTTGGGGTCGAGTTGTAACGTCACAGTTCCGAGTGATTCGAAACCTGATTTTTGCGGGTGTGGCGCTAGCTGCACAGGATGTGTCCTTCAAGGCGACGGTCCCCGTAGTCATCGCGCCGGTCACGGTGACTGGCAAGAACGGCAAGTTGATCAACGGACTTGAAAGCGCGGCCTTCACCGTGCTCGACAACGGCCGATCCGTGAAGGCCACTATCGATCCGATCGAGTTCACCTCATCGCCCGTTGCCATCGCCGTGCTCATCCAGCGGACCGCGTCGAGCGGCCCCGCGTTGCTGAAGATCGCCAAAGTCGGCGCAATGATACAACCGCTGCTTGCCGGAGAGCGCGGCGCGGCCGCGGTGATCGGTTACTCGCACACCATCGATGTCATGCAGGAGTTTACGCGGGACGAACGGTTGATCGCTCGCGCGTTTCGACTAGCCGCGCCGCAAATGAGCGGCGGCGGAAAGATGCTCGACGCCATCGCGACCGCCGTCGAAATGTTCAAGCGCAGGCCGCCGGGCGATCGCCGTATCATCCTCGTCATCGGCGAAAGCCGCGATCGCGGCAGCGAGACAACTCTAGAAGCGACGCTCGAAATGCTGCAGCGCGAGAACGTGCAAATCTACGCCGCCACATACTCCAACTCGAAAACGCAGTGGACCACGCGCGCCGCGGACCTCAAACAATCCGGCGCGCCGATGGACCTCACCGCCGGCATCGACGCGCTGATTCGCCTCGGCAAGACGAATACCGCGCAAGCGTTGACGGCGCACGGCGGCGGCCGCAAGATCGGCTTCGCGACACTCAAGTCGCTTGAAAAAGCCATCGAACAAATCAGCGAGGAACTGCACGGCCAGTACGTCGCCAGCTTCCCCGCCTCCGGCCCTCCTGGCTATCACACGATAACGATCACTGTCGCCGGCGCGAATGTCGTCACACGCCAAGGCTACTGGTCGCGTTGAAACGCTCGGCGATCTGATCGCACTATCAGGACATGATCCTCGTTAGCTGCCGTAAAGAATTCACATCCGATCATCTGTTCGCGGACGAAATCGAGATCCGCGACTATCCCAATCTTGCCAACCTTAACCAGTTCACCGAACTTAGGCAAGGAGAACTGATCGAGCGCGTGCGCGGCAAGCACTTGCTGGTGTTGGTCCACGGCTACCGCACGCCGATGAAGAACGTTGCCGCCGCCTACAAAGTCTTGGAGGAAGGTCTGCGGAAGAAAGACCTCATCGGTGAACCCAACTACACCGAAGTCATCGGCTTCGCGTGGCCAAGCTGGCGGCTGCGCATTAGCTTCTTCGCAGCCGTTCCCGCCGCCAATGGTTCGTCGGAGTACTTCTACGATCTCGGCAAGCTGATCGCATCGAGCGCGAAGACGCTCGACGTCCAGACCCACTCGCTCGGCGCGCGTGTTGTGCTGCAAGCGCTGTCGGCGCAATCCGATCTCTGGGTCGACAATCTGATTCTCACCGCGCCCGCGGTCGATAACGAAGCCCTCGAACCCGCGCAAGAGTTCAACGAAGCAATGGACGAATGCGGCCGATGTTTCGTTCTGCACTCCAAGGACGACTCGGTGCTGAAAATCTATACCTTCGCGCAGCTCGATCGCGCGCTCGGCAAGAACGGCCCCGAGCATCCGAAGGTCATCCTCGACAAATGCCTGAACGTCTACGTGCTCGACTGCCACAAAGCCGTGAAGAGCGACCACTCGGGCTATCGCAAAACGCCGCTTTACTACGAGTGGTGGAAACGTGTTTTGAACAACGAGCCGATGGCCCGCTTTTCCGCGCTCGAATAACTACGTCTTCCGCACGATCACCATCGTCACGTCGTCGGTCGGAGAGAGGTCGCCCAAGAACACACGCAACTGCCGTGCGATTTCCATCAGCACTTCGTTCGCCGATCGATCGCGGCATGACGCCGCGATCTGTCCGACGGCCTCTTCGCCGAATTCTTCGCCCTGCGCATTTGGCGCTTCCGAAACGCCGTCGCTGTACATCACCAGCAGGTCGCCTTTGTTCAGGACTGTCGTACCGCCGGCGTAAGGAATGTTCGGCAGAATGCCGAGCACCGGTCCGCCCTTGGTCAGCAACTCCGTCTCGCCGTTGGCGCGCACGATCACCGGCGGATTGTGGCCCGCGTTGGAATACTCCGTCGCACCCGTCTGCGGATGTATCGCCGCGAAAAAGCCGGTGATGAATTTGTTGTCCGGCGTGTTCGCCTTGATCGAGTGGTTCAACCGCGATGTCAATTTCGCGATGTCGGTCTCCAACTCGGCCAGCGCCTGCACACGCGCCTGCAGACTCGACATCAGCAGCGACGCTGCCAGGCCCTTGCCGGAAACGTCGGCGACAATCACAAGCTGGCGCCCGTCGGCGAGCGGAATGTAGTCGAAATAGTCGCCGCCCACCGACCGGCACGGTAAACTGCGCCCCGCCAGATCGAGCCCTTCCACCTTCGGCGGCGCTTGAGGAAACAGTCCGCGTTGAATGACGGCGGCCTGATCAAGGTCGTGCGCCAGCAACTGCTCGGCCTGTTCGACTTCGATAAGCCGCGCGTGTTCGATCCGTATCGCCGCGATGTTGGCGAACACCGTCAACATGCTGAGATCGTCGGCGTCGAACGGGTGCACAACGTTTGGCGAGTCGACGTACAAGATGCCGATGACCTGCGCTTCGGTCTGCAGCGGCACGGCCATCAGACTGCGCACGTGCTGCTGCACGATGGTCTGGCTCGCCTTCAGCAGGGAGTCCGCGCTCGCGTCCTGCACAAGCAGCGAAGAGCGATCCCGGATGATCTTGTCGCGCACCGCGGTCGACACCTTGAAACCGTCGCCGCGATTCGCTTTCGGAACCAACTCGCCGTTCTCGACGGCCAACAGCACACCGCGTTTTGCGCCAACCGCTTCGAGCGCGATATCGAGAACCACGCCGAACAGCTCTTGCAGCGGCCGGAACGAAGACAACTCGCGGCCCGCTTTGATTAGCGACTCCATGCGCTTGTGCGAGCGATCGAGATCGGCCGGCGCCGCGGCGGGCTTGGTCGAAAACTTGGCCGAATCGAGCCGGATAATAAACGTCGAGTCCGGCTTCATGCCCTCGCTGCTCGGATCGTCGACGAACTCAACGGGGCTCGGCACGGGAGGCGCTTCGACTACTTGGCTTAATTCGTATTCAATCTGTTGACGTCCCGCGACAACAACGTCGCCCGGCACAAGCAGGTGTTCGCGCACAAGCGGCTGGCCGTTGATGGACGTGCCGTTCTTGCTGCCCATGTCGCGGACGTGCCAGGCCGTGCCATTCCATTCGAACGCGCAATGCTGGCGGGACAACATCGTGTCTCCGGGCATCGACAACTGGACGGTCTCCGAACGGCCGAGGATGAACGGCGAGTCGTCGAGACGTATTTTGCAAGGGTCCCCATCGGGACCGGTGAGTAGAACTTCAGCTGGGATGATTTCCGGCATGGCGGCGCGGCTATACTGTGAAAGTATCTCACGACGTCGAGCAGTCTCCGCCGAACAAGGAGCGTCGAGTGCGTTGAGACGAAGGAGACAACTATGAGCGCAACAATTAACATCCGCTAAAACGGCGGCGTGGAAGTAGTAGACGTGAGCGGTAAGATCACGTTGGGCGAAGGCGCGGTCGCGATTCGCGATACGGTCCGCAAACTCATCGAAGCCGGGAATAAGAAGATCGTCCTCAACCTCGGCAACGTCACCTATATCGATTCGTCCGGAATCGGCGAACTCGTCTCGGCGTTTACGTCGGTGTCCAACGCGGGGGGCGAACTGAAGCTGCTGAACCTCACCAAACGCGTGCAGGATCTATTGCAGATCACGAAGCTCTACACCGTGTTCGCCGTCTTCGACGACGAAGGCGCGGCCGTCGCCAGCTTTAAGCCCAAAACACACCCGTTCATAGCGGTATACTCTCGGACTATGAACAGGCGATATTTCATCGGCGCCGCCACGGCGGCCGCGAGTGCGCAACCCCGGCCCGTGGCGGCGAGCGATAAGGTCAATGTCGGTATCGTCGGCGTTGGCGGACGCGGCCGCTCGATTCTCGGCACGCTCGCCAACGTCCCCGCGGCCAGCGTGAAATACATCTGCGACACCGACAAGGCTTCGCTCGAAAAGGCGCAGGCGGTCGTCGCCAAGGCGAACATGCCGAAGCCGCAGGAGGTAAGCGATCTTCGGCGGCTGCTTGAAGACAAGGGCCTTGATGCGGTCGTTGTCACAACGCCCGACCACTGGCACGCGCCCGCGACGATTCTCGCGTGCGACGCAGGCAAAGACGTCTACGTCGAAAAGCCTTGCTCGCACAATATCCGCGAAGGCCGCTTGATGATCGATGCCGCCAGGCGGAACAACCGGATTGTGCAAGTCGGCACGCAATCGCGCAGCCGCCCGTCGACGCTCCGAGGCATCGAATACGCCCAATCCGGCAAGATCGGCAAAGTGCTGATGGCCAAAGCGTGGAACGTGCAATTGCGCGACAACATCGGCCGGAAGAAAGACGGCCCCGTACCGCCCGGCGTCGATTACGAAACCTGGCTCGGGCCCGCGCCGTGGATTCCGTTCAACGAAAATCGCTTCCACTATAAGTGGCACTGGCACTGGCATTTCGGAACCGGCGATGCGGGCAACGACGGCGCCCACCAAATCGACATCGCACGCTGGGCGCTCGGCGAATCGTATCCGAAGAAGGCCAGCGGATCGGGCCGCAAGATTTTCTTCGACGACGATCAGCAGACGCCCGACACGATGAACGTGACCTTCGATTACGGCGAGACCTCGCTCATCTGGGAGATGCGCATCTGGAATCCGTACGGTCAGGAGCAGGTGGATAACGGAGTCGCCGTCTACGGCACCGAAGGCATGGTCCACATCGGACGGTGGAATCGCAAATGGGGCTTCAAGGCGTTCGACCGCAAAGGTGCGCTTGTGCATCACGACGACGCCGGTGACAGCGACAACGGGCATCACGGCAACTTCCTCGACAGCGTCCGTTCGCGCAAGCTTCCCGCATGCGATATCGGCGAAGGCCATCTCTCGGCGCTGCACTGCCACTTGGCCAACATCGTCGCGCGCACCGGCCGCAATCTCGTGTTCGATCAGGAGACCGAATCGATCGCCAACGACAGCGAGGCCAATCTGCACGTGCGCCGCGTCTACCGCACGCACTGGGGAACACCTAAGCTTCTTTAACAACCTTCCGTCGAGAAAATTCGATAGAATAGCGAAAATTTCTCAATGGAGGGAATTTTCGTCAAATACATGCTGAAGGGGTTGGCCACGTGCGTCATCCTGATGGCTCTCACATCGTCTGACGCGAACGCGCAGGCGGTTTACGGAACAATTCTTGGAACGGTCACGGATTCAACGGGCGCGACCGTACCCAACGCAAAGGTGGTCATCACCGATCTCGGCCGCGACGTTTCCAACACCGTACAGTCTAACGATTCCGGCAACTACATGCAGCGATTCTTGATCGTGGGACGTTATCGCGTGCGTATCGAAGCGCCGGGCTTCAAAGCTTACGTCCAGGACAATATCGCCGTATCGGTCGATACCGAAATCCGCGTCGACGCCAAACTCGAAGTCGGTGAAGTGAACCAGACGGTTGAGGTCACCGCCGAGGCCGGCATCATGAAGACGGAGCGCAGCGATGTCTCATCGACCTACAGCGAACGCACCGTGAACGAACTTCCTGTGTTGAACCGCCGCTTCACGAACTTCCAACTCATGACACCCGGCGTCGTGGCTTGGCCGACATCGCTGACGGCCGCCTCGGCGGAAAACCCGCAAGGCTCCTACCGCATGCTGGTCAATGGCCAGAGCTTCGCGGGCACCTCGCACCTGCTGGACGGCACCGACAATCACGACGCCGTGCTCGGCTGGATCGTCATCAACCCGACGCTCGAATCGGTGACGGAGGCCAAGATCACTACGGCCAACTATGACGCCGAATTCGGCGTCGCCAGCGCCGGCGTGGTCAGCGCCCAGACGAAATCGGGCACCAATCAGTTGCAAGGATCGGTCTTCGAATTCCTGCGCAACGACAAGTTGATCGCGCGCAATCCGTTCACGCAGTCGCGCCCAATTCCCAATTCGAATGGCCGCCTGATCCCGCTGACGCAGTGGAATCAGTTCGGCGCCTCCATCGGCGGCGCGGTCGTCAAGAACAAGCTCTTCTACTTCGGCGACTATCAGGGCACGCGCCGCAACACGGGCGGTGGCACGCTGCTGCGTGTTCCGTCGCTGGCCGAACGCACGGGCGATATGAGCGCAACGGGCGTCAACGTTTTCGACCCCGCTTCCGGCGCGGCGCCCGCCGCGCGCACTCCCTTCGCGGGCAACATTATTCCGGCCTCCCGGCTGTCGCCACAAACGCAGGCCCTGCTGCGGATGATCCCGGGACCCAATACCACCGCGGCGCTCGATCAGCCTAACTTCTCCTCTTCCGGCGGAGTCCGCTTCAACGACAACGCCTTCAACGTCCGCGTCGATCACTATACGACCGAGAAGCTCCACACCTTTGGCCGCTACTCGATCCAGGATTTCGGCATGGTGGCGCCGGGCTCGTTCGGCCTTGTCGCCGGCGGCCCGGGTCTGGACGCTTCCGGTTCGACGAACGCCTACGCGGGCGCGTCCGATTCGCAGAATCACTCCGTCGCCGGCGGGTTCGATTACAACATGCGGCCCAATCTGCTAACCGACTTCCGGTTCGGCTTCATGCGCTACAACGTGTTCGGCCAACCGAACGGTATTGGCACCGCCCCCGCGAAGGACGCCGGCATTCCGGGACTGAACGTCGACGACAAGTTCAACTCCGGCATGCCCGCCTTCTTCATCAATGGCTACGGCAATAACCTGTTCCGCTTCGGCTATGCGCTCGGCGTGAACGGCTGCAACTGCCCGCTCATCCAGGACGAGAAGCAGTATCAGTTCGTCAACAACTGGACCAAGATCCAAGGCAGTCACACAATCAAGTTTGGCGCCGATTTGCGGCACGCCCGGAACTTGCGCGTGCCGAGCGACCGGCACCGGTCGGGCGAGTTGAATTTCGACGCGGCCCGCACGCAAGGTCCTTCGGGCGGCGGATCCGGCCTGGCGTCATTCCTGATCGGCGATGTCTCGCGCTTCGAGCGCTATGTCTCCAACGCACTCGACGCCAGCGAAACGCAGAACCGTTTCTTCTTCTTCGCGCAGGACTCGTGGCGCGCGACCAACAAACTCACGATTAACTATGGCTTGCGCTGGGAAAACTACCGGCCGCAGAAGGTCAACGCCCCGGGCAACGGCGGCTTCGTCGATATCGCCACCGGCGAAGTGCTGGTTGCCGGCCGCGATAACGTCGGGCTCGACCTGAACGTCAAGACCTCGAACAAGCTGTTTGCGCCGCGTCTCGGCATCGCCTACCAGTTGAATCAGAAGACCGTGATTCGGACCGGTTACGGCCGCGGTTTCAATCTGGGCGTGTTCGGCTCGATCTTTGGCCACAACGTCACGCAGAACTTGCCGATTCTCGGCATCCAAAGCAACCAGCCGGCGAACAACTTCGACCGCGTCTTCACGCTGGCCGCGGGACCGGCCGCGCTCGATCCGGCCACGATTCTGGCGGCGCAGCGCAAGGGACCGAACGGCCGGAACATTCTGCCCAACGGCGTGACGGCTTTCGTGATCAGCAATCCGATCCGCTTCCCAACCGTCGACGCCTGGAACTTCACGATCCAGCGGCAGTTTGACGCCAGGTCGTCGGTCGAGATCGCCTACGTCGGCACCAAGGGAACACACGTCTTCGCCGGCGTCGGCGGAGACTACGACCCGAACCAGCCCGACATCAACGGCTTCGGCCAGACCACGACCAACCAGCGGCGTCCATTCTTCAACCGCTTCGGCTGGTCGCAGAACCTGCGCTACTACGGCAGCGACGCGAGCAACAACTACCACTCGATGCAGCTCCGCTACGACAGGCGCTTTTCGAACGGGTTCAACGTGATGTCGCATTACACATGGTCGAAGAATATCGACTACGACGGAACCTATTACCCGCGCGACGCCCGGCTGGCGCGCGGTGTATCGAACAACAACCGCGCCCATGTCTTCTTCTTTGCCTCGTTGTACGAAGTTCCGTTCGGCAAGGGACGCAAGTACATGTCGAACGGTCCCCGCGCGCTGGACTTGCTGGTCGGAGGCTGGCAGTTGAACGGCACCCTGTCGCGGATGGCCGGCCAACCGTTCACGCCGTCCTATCGCGACTGCAACGCCGACCGCGACACCGGCTGGTGCAGGCCGGACTTAGTCGGCGATTTCTCGGTTAGCAATCCGGGCCGCACCGGCTGGTTCAAGACCGCGTCGGCGCCGCTAACCGCCAACGGCCAGACCGATGGTCCGTGGCAACGGCCGCAGCGCGCGCGGTTCGGCACGATCGGCCGTAACGCGATCGTCGGCCCGTCGTTTGTGCAATGGGACATGTCGTTCTTTAAGAATTTCCGGATTCGAGAGAACCTTCAGGCCCAGTTCCGGGCGGAGTCGTTCAACTTCGCCAATCACGTCAACCTCGCCAATCCGAACGCATGCGTCGATTGCCCCGGCGTCGCCGGACGCATCTTCGGCGCGTTCCCGGCCTACGTACCGCGGCAATGGCAATTCGCGGTCAAGCTGCAGTTCTGATCGTTGGATTCACACTGGCAACGGCCGCGGGATCGGAAGACCCCGCGGTCGTTGCGCGCTTGGTAAAGGAAGGGATGAACCGCGGGCGGTCTCTGCGGCTGGAGAAGATCGCCCTCGAATTCGGCCTGCATCGACGAGACGATGGCGCCGTCGTCACACCCGGCCGCGCGACGGAGGATTCGAACTTCCGCCGCTTCTCGGCCGATGTCATCATCAGATGATGACGCGAAGATCTTTGCTTGCAGCGCTCGCCGCGCAGCCCGCTCGGCCGAACATCGTTTTTGTTTTGGTCGACGATCTGCGCTGGGATGAACTCGGCTGCA
>VFZW01000034.1 GCA_016871055.1 Acidobacteriota bacterium | reverse complement strand
CCAAGGCCAAACAGGACTTCTTCTGTGAGTTCGTCCAGCCCGCCGGGAGACTCGTCTCCGCCGAACTGTTCAAGAACTTCGTCGATCCAAGGCGCGCCACTCGCCGATTGCCGGATCTCGACTAACTAACAAGGAGACTGCTTTGAAACGCACAAACAATACACGCCTTGTCAGATTAGGGATAATCGTATCTACCATGCGGAAGCGCCTGCTCAACGCAGCCGCCGCCGTCACGCTGCTGATTCTCACCGGCCTCGTGATCTGGCAAGGCTCGTTCAACATGGGCAATCTCGGTCCCGCCAACGTCGGCCAAGTCTACCTGTACTGGGCCATGTCGACGATGGTGTTTCTGCTCATGGTCACGCTGGCCTTCATGCTTTTCCGCCTGATGGTCAAGCTCTACATGGAGCGCAGCCGCGGCCAGGAAGGCTCGCACATCCGCACGAAACTCGTAGTCGGTGCGCTGCTGTTGTCGTTTCTGCCTGTCGTTTTCATGGTGCTGTGGAGCTATTCGGTTCTGAACCTCAATCTGAAGTCGTGGTTCTCGCGGCCCGCCGAGAACGTCAAGCTCGCGCTCACCGACGTCGGCATCTCGCTGATACAGGAAACACAAAAGCGCGCCAACGCCCAATCCGGCTGGCTTGCCGCCATGCCCGCGATCGATGCATTCGCGCGCGGCGAATCGCGCGACACCGACGCCTTCGAAAAACTGTGCGAAGACAACGACATCGTCGAAGTACGTATCGATTCGCCCTCGCGCGGCAAGCTCAGCGTGTGCTCGTGGAACGCGCGGAACCGTTCGAACACCGCGCGGCGCGTGACGTCTTCCGCCAAGCTGCCGTCCGGCGGCACCCTGGTCGTCACGACGCATCCGCCAGTCGACCTCGAAATGAAGGAGCGCGATATCTCCGAATACGTCGCCGAGTACAATCAACTCGGGCTCGACCGCCAGGAGACGCGGCGCTTCTACCTCACCTACCTCACGCTGATCACGATCTTCATTCTCTTCGTGGCCACCTGGGTCGCGCTGTCGCTGGCCCGGCAGATTACGACGCCGATCGCCGCGCTGCTCGAAGCCGCGCGTGAAGTGCGCAAGGGCAATCTCCGCCATCGCGTGCAAGTGGGCGCCATCGACGAACTCGCCGTTCTCGTCCGGCAGTTCAACGAAATGACGCAGGATCTGGAATCCTCCAGCCGCGAATTGGAATCGCGCCGCCGCTTCACCGAGACGATTCTCGAATCGATTCCGACCGGGGTTATTTCGGTGTCCAGCGACGGCCGCGTCCAAACCGTCAACCGCGCGTTGCAGACGATGTTCGGCGCCGATCGTGTCAGAAAGGCCACGCGCCTGGAAGAGATTTTCCTCAACGAGGACGCCGCCGAACTTCGCTATCTGATGAACCGCTCGCGTCGCACCGGTGTCGCCGGCCGTCAACTCGATCTCTCGCACGGCCGAAAAACCTTGCACCTCTCCGTCACCGTCGCGCCCATCGACGAACGCGCGACAACCGGTTTCGTCATCGTGCTCGAAGACACCTCCGAACTGCTGCGCGCGCAGAAATCCGCCGCCTGGCACGAGGTCGCGCGCCGCATCGCGCATGAAATCAAGAATCCGCTCACGCCAATCTCGCTAGGCGCCGAACGCATCGCGCGCCAACTCGAAAAGTCGTCCACAACGCCCGAGTTCGCCCGCATCGTCCGCGACTGCACTCGTATCATTCAGGAAGAGGTGCAAAGCGTGAAGACCCTGGTCGACGAGTTCGCGCAGTTCGCACGCTTCCCCGCCGCGCAGCCCGCGCCGTCGGACTTGAACGAAGTCATCGAATCCGCGCTCGCCGTCTTCTCCGGCCGCCTCGAAGGCATCACGATTTACAAGGCATTGGCGCCCGATCTGCCCAGCGTCAACATCGATCGGGAACAGTTCAAGCGCGTCGTGGTCAACCTCATCGACAATGCCGCCGAAGCCATGCAGACGGTGCCGTGGCGCCATCTCACCGTGCGCACGCAGTCGCCCACGCCTGAAATCGTCGAGCTCGTCGTCGCCGATTCCGGCGCTGGCATTTCACCCGAGGATCGCGACAAGCTCTTTCTTCCCTACTTCTCGACCAAAGACCGTGGCACCGGCCTCGGCCTCGCGATTGTTTCTCATATCCTGACCGAACACGGCGCGCAAATCCGCGTGGAGGATAACCACCCGACCGGCGCGCGGTTTACCATAGAGATTCCTGCCGTCATTCCCGTGGCCGCGAACGCATAGACAAATATGAAGGCCCATCGCATACTCATCGTCGACGACGAACGGGGCATCCGCACGTCGCTCTCCGCGGTCCTTGAGGACGAAGGCTATCAGGTCGCCGCGGTGGAAAGCGGCGAAGACGCGCTCGCGCGGTTAGCCGAAGAGTCCTTCGATTGTGTCCTCCTCGACGTCTGGCTTCCGGGCATTGATGGCATGGACGTGCTTAACCGCATCCAGGAAATGCCCGCCGAAGAGCGTCCCGCCACCGTCATGATCTCGGGCCACGGAACGATCGAGACAGCGCTCCGCGCCACGCGTCTCGGCGCGTTCGATTTTATCGAGAAGCCGCTGACGATCGACAAAGTGATCGTCGTCGTCAAGAACGCCATCGAACAACGCCGTCTCGCGCTCGAAGTCGCGCGCCTGGGCAACCAGCGCGCCGATGCGTATCCGATCATCGGAGATAGCGTTCCGATGAAGGCGCTGCGCCAACAACTGACGTTGATGGCCGCCACCAACGGCCGCGTGCTGATCTACGGCGAATCCGGCACGGGCAAGGAACTCGTCGCGCACGCGCTGCACGCCATGAGCGCCCGCGCCGCGGAGCCCTTCGTCGAAGTCAACTGCGCCGCCATTCCGGACGACTTGATCGAAAGCGAACTCTTTGGCCACCGCAAGGGCGCCTTCGCCGGCGCGCACGAAGACAAGATCGGCAAGCTGCAAAAGGCCGATGGCGGCACGCTGTTTTTGGACGAAGTCGGCGACATGAGCTTGAAGACGCAGGCCAAGGTGCTGCGCGCGCTCGACGAGCAGCGCTTCGAACCGCTCGGCGCGGCGGAGTCGAGCAAGGTCGACGCGCGGGTCGTCGCCGCCACCAACAAGAACTTGGAAGAGGAAATCGAGCGCGGCAACTTCCGCGAGGATCTCTTTTACCGCCTGAACGTCATTCCGTTCTACGTGCCGCCGCTCCGCGACCGGCGCGAGGACATCTCGGTTCTCGCAACGTACTTCATGAACGAGTTCACCGCGCGCTATGGCCGCAAGCGGAAGGAGTTCTCCGCCGAGGCCCTCAAGGTCCTTCGCGATTACAACTGGCCTGGCAACGTGCGCGAACTCCGCAATCTAATCGAACGCATCGTGATCATGAACCCGCAGGTCGGCATCGACGCGCGGCACATCCCGATCAACCCCACGCGCCGCGCGGTCTTCGACGCCGAAATGCCTCAACACTCAACGCTGCAAGAGGTCCGCGAAGCCGCCGAACGCGAGTATATTCAAAAGAAGGTAGAGGAAGCGAAAGGAAACATCAGCCGCGCCGCGGAGATGCTCGGACTCGAACGCAGCCATCTGTACAAGAAGATGCGGGCGCTCGGCATCCCCGGCGCGGGCAAGGAATAACGCTATGCAACGAACACTCTCCCTCACAATCGCCGCGGCCGCGCTCGCAATGACAGCCGCCGCGCAGCCCGCCATCACCGGCGCGCTGAACACCGCCAGTTATCTCGTGCGCGGCCTGCCGAACAGCGGCCTCGCGCAGGGGTCGATGATCGCCATCTTCGGCCGGAACATCGGACCCGCCGCGATCACGCAGGCCGGCGCATTCCCGCTTCCGACCACACTCGGCGGAACCTCGGCGAGACTGACCGCCGGGGGACAGAACTTCGACCTGTTTCTGGTCTACTCCGTGGCTACGCAAGTCGGCGCGATCGTTCCGTCGAACGTCCCCGTCGGCAACGCCACGCTTTCGGTCAGCTTCGGCGGCCAAACTTCGTCAACAATTCCGGTCGAAATTGTGCAGAGCCAACTCGGCATCTTTACGATCAACCAGGCCGGCTCCGGACCCGCGGTTGTGCAAAACGTGAACTCGGAATCGGACCGTCCGATCAACACAATCCTCGCCTCGGCGCGGCCGAACCAGGCGATGATCCTCTGGGGCACCGGCCTCGGTCCCATCCAGAGTTCCGATGCCCAATCGCCGCCCGTGGGCGATCTCAATCAGCCGATCGAAGTCTTTGTCGGCAGCCGGCGCGCGAATGTTCTTTACAAGGGACGCTCGGGCTGCTGCGCGGCCATCGACCAAATCGTCTTTGAGGTGCCCGGCGGCGTCAGCGGCTGCTATGTACCGCTGGTGGTTAAGAACGGCAACCGTGTGAGCAACACCACGTCGATCTCGGTCGCGCCGAACGGCGGGCGTTGCTCCGATCCGTTCGGTTTTAGCGATGCCGAACTTTCGGTGGCGGAAGCCTCGGGCCGGTTGCGATTCGGCTCGGTGAATCTCAGCCGCATTAGCTCAAAACAAACCGTAATGGGTCTGTCGTTAGACAGCACAATCGATGCAGGCGGCGCTTCCTTCACGGAATTCACACTGCAGCAATTGCTGGCCTCGCGCGGCCCCGGTGGCAATGCCGTCACCCTTGGCGCCTGTACCCTTTTCACCTTCTCGGGAAACGACAGCCAAAGTGTGGATCCAATTCGCCCACGCATCCTTGACGCGGGCGCGGCAATCAATGTGACGGGCCCGAAAGGCTCGAAACCGATCGCGAAAGCCGCCGGCGGCCTCTACAGTACGACTTTCGCGAATGCGATCCAACTTCCTCCAGGGATCCCGGCCCCTCCAATTCCTATCCCGGGTTTCGGAGAGCCTCCTTTCCTCGACGCCGGTTCCTAAACCGCCACGGGCCCTGGCGGCGCCGATGTCGGCAGCTTTTCTTCCCAGATCAACATTCCGGGCAATTTCCGATGGACCAATGAAGCATCGATCACCGAAATCATTCGGACCAATGATCTTCCCATCACCTGGACCGGCGCTGGAAACAACGACTACGTGATCGCTGCTGGTTCGTCGTTCGACACGGCCGCCCGATCCGGCGCGTCGTTTGTCTGTCTCGAACGCGACAGTGCCGGACAATTAACCGTCCCAGCCGCGATTCTACTGGGCCTGCCCGCGAGTACGAGTATTCAAGGAACTCCGACGGGACTGCTCTCTGTCGGTATCACCACCGAACCCGTCCGTTTTAATGCCACTGGCATCGACTTCGGAACGTTCTCCTGCAATTCGGCGCAGGGCAAGTCCCTTAACGTCCGCTAGCCGTTCACGACGGGCGGCTCGGCCCTTTGGGCCACCAGAGCCGCCCGTTCCGCTTTCTTGCGCTTCTTTTCGAGAGTCAGCAACTCGCGGCGCCGGCGCAGCTTGGTCTTCTCATCGAGCGCGTCCCAGAACTTGACGAAGTACTGAATCGCCGAGGCGATCCCGAATATCGCGACGCCGTACATCCACAACATCGCCCCGCCGTACCATTGGGGATTGCCGATCGCCACCAGCATCAGCGATATCGCGATCACTTGCGTCACCATCTTTGTCTTGCCTAAATCCGACGCCTTGATCGTGAATCCTTCGGCCGCGGCGATTCCGCGCAAACCGGTTACGGCGAACTCGCGCCCGATAATCAGGATCGCAATCCATCCCGGCACCATGCGCACTTGCACCAACGAAATCAGCGCCGCGGAGATCAGCATCTTATCGGCGATCGGGTCGAGCAGCGTGCCCACGGTCGTCACCTGTTTCCAACGCCGGGCCAAATATCCGTCGAGAAGATCCGTCGCCGCCGCCACCAGAAATATCGCCAGCGCCAGCATCTCGTTCGGAATCGCGAACCCGGCAAGGCGCAGGCCAAAGTCCCCCTGTACGAGCGCTACGACAAGCAGCGGCACGAAGAAGATGCGCAGAATCGTGAGCAGGTTCGGGAGGTTCATCCCAGCTACATCAGTATAGGTGCGTTTTGAAGCGTTTCACAAGCGCCTCGGGCGCTTCGATCTCCAGCACGCACACTTCGTCCTCGTAGACTTTGCCGATGATCCGCGCGTTCTCGTGAATCCGGTGTAACAGAGCCCCGTCGGCGACCGGCACGCGCAGCACCGCGCGGGCCAGCGCCTCGGCCGGAAGTTCCGTGTCGATCCTCGCCAGCAGCGCCTCCACGCCCAACCCGCTGGCCGCCGATACTCCCGATGCGCCCTCCGGGGGCGCGGGCGAGCCTTCGCGATCCATCTTGTTCCACGCCAGGATCTGCCACGTCTCACCCGCGCCGATCTCGGTTAACACCGCTTCGACGTGTTCCATCGCCGCTTCCGCCGTATCGCTCGATCCGTCGACGACATGGATGAGCAGCGATGCCTCGACCACCTCTTCGAGCGTCGCGCGAAACGCCCGCACCAGCGTCGTCGGCAGGTTACGAATAAAGCCCACCGTATCGCTCAGCAGGATCTTGCGCTTCGAAGGCAGCGTCAGCGCGCGCACTGTGGGGTCGAGCGTCGCGAACATGCGCGCATCGGCCACAACGCCCGCGCCGGTCAGCCGGTTAAACAGCGTCGACTTCCCAGCGTTCGTGTAGCCGACCAAAGCGACCGTCCGCAGCGGTACGCTCTCGCGTTGACGGCGCTGCGTACCGCGTGTCGTGCGCACATGTTCGATCGACCGCTCCAAGTGCGCGATGCGGGTGCGTATACGGCGGCGATCGGTTTCCAGTTTCGTCTCGCCCGGGCCGCGCGTTCCAATGCCGCCGCCCAACCGGGACATCATTACGCCCTGGCCGCCCAACCGCGGCAGCATGTACTGCAACTGCGCCAACTCGACCTGCAACTGCCCTTCCCTGGTCCGCGCGCGGCTGGCGAAGATGTCGAGAATCAACTGGGTGCGGTCGACAACCCGCGTCTCCAGCTTCTTCTCCAAGTTGCGCTGCTGCGTCGGCGTCAGTTCGTGGTCGAATATGACGACATCGGCTTCAAAGCCCTTCACCAGTCCGGCCAGTTCGGCGGCCTTGCCGGCGCCGACCAGAAACGTCGAATCCGCCGCTTCGCGCGCCTGCATCTCCTTGCCGATGACGATCGCGCCGGCGCTGGCAACCAGCGTCTCTAACTCGTCAATCGACTCCTCGGGTGTGAACGTGGCGACACCACGCTTTTTCCAATCGAGGCCGACGAGCAGTGCGCGCTCGGGCCCGGAAGAAGTGGCGTGGGTCGTGCGGTTTGCCGACAACTTCGGAAACTAGCTCTCGCCGCCTTCGCTGGCGTGGTGGGCCAGGATAGGCGCGGGACCGGGCATGGGCGCCTGGCCAGGCATTCCATGATGCTGCGGATGCCCGTGGCCGCCGTGCGCGGGCCGCGAAACAACCACTGTGGAGATAGCGTGCTTGAAAATCAGCTGCTCCTGGTTGTTCGATTCCAAAATCACCGAATACTTGTCGAAGCTCTTAATCCGCCCGGATAGCTTCACACCGCTCATCAAGTAGATGGTAAGGAAAATCTTATCCTTGCGCGCATTGTTTAGGAACGCTTCTTGGATGTTTTGCGCTAGCTTTTCCATGTTACTTCCTCACGGCCCGAAGGCACAGGAATCCCTTCTCTCGATCGGAAGGGTGTCCTCACATTGTAGCACTTCGGCTCTAGTACGACGCCGCCAACGAAACCATCGCGATTCCAGCGATCAGTAAAATCAGCATTACGGGTACAAGCGTCTTGGCGCGGCCGGTCGCCCCGTCGAACTCTTTCCAGACAAAGATCCCACATAACGCCGCCACGATCGGCGCGCCACAGTTCAACGCGGTTGTCAGCGCCGGTCCAACGCTTGCGCTCTTGGCAACCGCCGCCGCGGCTAGCGCACCGGCGGCGCCGATCGCCCAGAGTACTCCGCCGATCAGTCCGAGGAAATGGTTCTTCTTGCCCGCGGCAAAGTACTGCGAGAACTTCACCGGTTCGCCTTGTACCGGCAAATTCATGAAGTACAAGTTGTACAAAAACGTCGTGGCGAGAATACCGATCGTCATTAAGAGCAGCGCGGTGTACGTACCTAGGCCGATATCGCCAGCCCGGCTAAAGTCCGAAAGGGGCGCGAATAATCCCAGCACAACGCCTCCCGCCACGCTGATTGAGATACCCTTGATCCCGCCGCCGAGTTGATTCTTGACCTTCGGCTTGGTCGCCAATGCGTGGTTGTGATGCGCAATGGCCGCTGCCACGACGCCAGCCAGCAACAAGCCGATGCCTCCGAATAGCAGCGCCGGGCTCCCTTCCGCCTTCGCGATATATTTCCAAACAAGGCCGATGATAATTGACAGTCCGAGCGAAATCGGCATCGCCGACGCCATTCCCGAGGTCGAGACGCCTGCCAGCAAAAGCATGTTTCCGAGATTAAAAACCCCGCCTGCCAGAACCGCCACCGCCATATTCCGCTTGCCGGCAATGGAAAGGTTATCCTCGAAGTCAGGTCGTTCCCCATCATACCCAGCGAGACGGCCATCAGCATCCCGGCGATTAACGCCCCAATTGAAAAGTCGTAATAGAAAAGCTCAAACCTGTGCTTCCCGCCGGCCTTCTGCATGTTCACCCACGAGCCTAGGCAGATCATCGAGATCACTAACGCGAAGAGCGTCCACCCGTACGTTGTCGGTATGAGCATAAACCTCTGGAGTTTACCGCGTTAGCGGCCCCTGTAACAACTGCCTTAAGTACCAAGCAGCGACAGGATCTTTTCCCGGTACGTCCGGCTCAGCGTCAGTTCCGTGCCGTCCTTCAAAAGGACAACGTACTCGCCGTGAAACCACGGCCGAAGTTCCTTGATACGTTCCGCGTTGACGATCGTCGAGCGATGTATCCGCAAGAACTTGCGCGAGTCGAGCCGGCCTTCCAGCGAGTTCATCGTCTCCCGGATCAGGTGTGTGTCCACGCCAACGTGCAGGTTTACGTAGTTGTCGGCCGCCTCGATCCAGTCGATGTCCTCTTGCCGCACGAAGAACACACGGCCCGGCGTCTTGATCGCAAAGCGCGCCGGTTCCTGATTTCGCTGTCTGATTTCGTTCAACAGGTTCAAGAGCTTTTCGTTGTTCGATCCCTGCAACGAGAACTGTTTCCGCGCACGTTCGAGCGCCTTCTCGAACCGCGTCTGGTCGAATGGCTTTAGCAGATAGTCGAAGGCATGATATTCAAAGGCCCGCAGCGCGTACTCGTCGTAAGCGGTGACAAAGATGACGACCGGCATCCGCGCGGGATCGAGCGCTTCCAGCAGCGCGAATCCATCGAGACCAGGCATTTGAACGTCGAGGAAGAGCAGGTCGGCGCCGGTATCTTCCAGATACTCGAGTCCGTGCTGGGAATTCTCGAACTCCGCCATCACTTCGAAGTCCGCCGTGTTCGAGAGCATGCGGCGGATCCGCTGGCGAGCCAGGCGTTCGTCGTCGATTATTACCGTACGGATAGTCTGAGTCTGCATGAGTGTCATTGATCAGTCTCCAGCCGCGGACGCGGGTTGCGGCGTTTCCAGTTCCGGCTGGGAGAGAGCCGGTGAGTTCGTTAGACGCGCCGGCACGCGGAGTGTCACTTCAAAACCGCCTTGCGGCGCGCGGCGAAGTTCGATCAGATGATCTCTGCCGTACACCCGCATCAGCCGGCTCCGGGTGTTGTTCAGCCCAACGCCCTCGCGCACGGGTTCGCCGAGAGGAACCTCCGCCCGCTGGGGCCCAGGACCGTTGTCGTAAATCTGAATCGCCAACTTTTCGCCTTCCCGTTTGCTGGTGATACGAAGCACACCCGGTCCCGAGTTCCGCGAAATGCCATGCTTCAGCGCGTTTTCCACGATCGGCTGCAAGATCAGGTTTGGCACGCGGATGTCGAGCGTATCCGCGTCGATCCGCCACTCCACGGTAAGCCGCTCCTCGAATCGCATCTGTTCGATTTCGAGATAGCGCCGCAGAAAGTCAATCTCTTCATGAAGCGCCACTTCGGGAACGCCCACATGTTCAAGCGTGAGTCGCAGGAAGTCGCTCAGCCGCACAATCATCGCTTCGGCGCGATGGGGCTCGGCGTGCACCAACTCGGAGATCGAATGTAACGTGTTGAACAAGAAATGCGGATGCAGCTGCATTTTCAGCGCGTGCAACTGCGCCGTCGCCAGCTTCGCCTCCAGCTGCGAAGCGCGCAGCCGGCCGTCTTCATACTTCCGGTAATACTCAAAGGCGTGGTGCAGGATGATGACGACGAGGTAGTGCAGGACGCCAAAGTCCAGCGCGCGAGCGACAGACTTCGCCACTTCGACGCCTGTGTGCGGCACCATGCTCGGAGCGACAAACGGCAACGCGGAGAAGTCCCAAGCCACCTTCGTCGCAACGGCGACAACAAACGCCGCGGGGACATGGACCGTTACGTTGCGTTTTGACTGCCCGCGGCCAACCGGGAACTTGCGGCTCAAGAGCAGCACAAGCGGCGTGACCGCCGCCCAAATCCAGGTAAAGGTCAGCTCATAGAGCGCGGCTTCGCGCCACGACATCTCTTTGCCATACAGTATCGAGCGGTAGTGGACAACGACCGTATTGAAGCAGCCGTAAATCGTCCAAAGGCCAAATATGATCCAAATTCTGTTCTGCAAGTGATTTCCCCAGGTTCGACAACCACTTTGCCAGATTTCTCAGGCATTGTGACCGGTACCCTAGGCCGGGTTTACTTGCTCGACAGCTCGATGAAACGCTCCCTACAAAGGTTGTCTGTTGGGGAAAGGGTCTCTATAGGGAGCGTTGGGGTACATTTAGACCTAGTTTGCAGGGGATACACACTGCAAGCGACCGGAATGGGGCGAGTCGCAGGTGGCTGGGGCGAATCGCCGACGGCGATGGAATAACCTGGGAGTCGTATGACACGGCGACAGTTCCTGGCTATGCCGGCCGCGCTGGCGGGTAACAAGCCGAACGTTGTGATGATCCTCCTCGACGACCTCGGCGTCGGCGATGTCGGCTGCTACGGCCAGACGAAAATTCAAACGCCGAACATCGACCGGCTCGCGCGCGAAGGAACGCGATTCACCGCCGCTTATGCAGGCGGCCCCGTCTGCGCGCCGTCCCGTTGCGTCTTGATGACCGGCAAACACGGCGGCCACGCAAAGATCCGCGCCAACGCCGGCACCGCGCCCATCGATTCCGGCGACATGACCTTCGCCAGCTGGCTGCGCAATCAAGGCTACGTTTGCGGCGGCTTCGGCAAATGGGGACTCGGCGACCACGGCACCGCCGGCACACCATGGCGGCAGGGATTCAATGAGTTCTTCGGCTACCTACATCAAGTGCACGCGCATTCCTACTACCGCGACTTCCTTTGGGACAACGATCAGCGCTTCCCATTGCCCGCCAACGCCAACGGCGCGAGGGGGACCTACACCGCCGACGTCATCGCCGAACGATCCTACGCCTTTTTGCGGAAGCACAAGGAGCAGCCCTTTTTCCTCTACGCCACCTACACCGTTCCACACGCCTATTTCGAACCTCCCGACGTCAAGCCCTACGAAGGTCGCGACTGGCCCGATGGCGAAAAACGTTACGCGGCGATGGTCACCCGCGGCGACACCTATGCCGGCCGAATTCTCGCGCTGCTTCGGGAATTTGGTTTGGAAGACAACACACTGGTGATCTTCGCCAGCGATAACGGCGGCGTTGGGAGCAAGGAGCACACGCTTGACTTCTTCAACACGATGAAGCAGCCCGATGGCTCGACTCTGCGCGGGCAGAAAGGAACGCTCTACGAAGGAGGTCTCCGCGTGCCGTTCGTGCTCCGCTGGCCCGGCCGTGTGAAAGCGGGCGCAGTATCCAACGAGCCGGTCTACTTCGCCGACATCTTCGCCACGGTGATGCACGCGGTTGGCGGCGCGAATGCGTTTCATGAGGACGGGACGTCCATCTTACGATTGCTGGAAAAACCGATTCGCCGTCCAATGGTTTGGGAGAGCCATGGCTGGACGCAGAAGACACAGGAGTTGCGCGCCGACTACGGCATCGCGGTTCGTATCGGCGATTGGAAAGGCGTGCGCAACAAGCCCGATGGCGCGATCGAGGTCTACAACTTAAAAAACGACCCCGGCGAGACGCGGGATCTATCGGCGACGGCGCGGCGGGAGAAGGCGATGATCGAGAAACTAATGGCCGAGCAGCACTCGGCGCCGGCGAAACACTTGGGCTCGATGGAGTGGGTGAAGTAGGCCGGCCCGCGCTCGGGGGGATTCGGGTTGGGGAAGGACCACTCCGTTGAAAGTCAGCATTTGGGGTTGGGGAAGGTCCGCTTCCTTGCGGTCGCGGCTCTGTAGGGTTGTCGGCGTAAATGGGATGGTTCGGGTTGGGGAGGAGGTGGCGACTTTCATCGTTTTGAGCGGCCCGCGGCGGGCTGGGAGGTGCTGGCGGAGGGCAGGATTGCGGTGAGGACCGGGATCCTCAACGTTTCGCGCGGCTCGCGTTACTTCTTCTCGGCGATCTGCGCGGTCGTGCGCGCAAGCTGATTCTCGACCTGCGCTTCGTTGCGCACCGCTTCCAGATAAGCGCCGCGCAGCAGTTGATCCTTGCGGTTCAAAAGCGTTTCGCGAATCGTCTGCTGAACGCGAGGATCGGTAAGCTCACGCTGACCGGCCGGCTCTTTACTCAACAGCTTGAGAATGCGATAGCCCTCGCCGGTCTTGATGATGTTCGACACTTGGCCCGGCTTCATCTCGGCAATCAACCGCCGCAGATCGGCGCTCGCTTTGGCCAGCGACGACTCGGCCACGAAGCCCAAATCGCCGCCGTTGGCCGACGATCCCGGATCTTCCGAGTAGTTCTGCGCCAGCATCGAAAAGTCCTCGCCGCTGCGGAGGCGCTGTTCGATGTTCTGCATTTTTCGCCGCGCCTGGTCGTCGTCCTGCGCTTTGTCGTTCTTCAGGTTGCGGAACTCGGCGTCGGGATTCGGCGTCACCAGAATCTGGGCCAGATGCACGGTCGGCTCGGCGAGATTAAAGCTGGCGCGATTGGCGGCGTAGAAATCGGCGATGTCCTTTTCGGTGATATTGATCTTCGAGGTGATCTCCTTGTTGATCAGTTTTTCGATCGACAGCTTCTCGCGGATGTCGGACTTCAAATCCTCGGTGGTCATTTTCTTCGCGACGAGCTGCTTTTGAAACTCTTCTTGCGTGTACGGCGATTTCAACTTGTTAAATTCCACGTCGACGTCGGTTTCCGGGGCCAGAAGGCCCTGCTTTTCGGCCCGCTGCATCATGATCTCCTGGTCGATCATGGCGTGCAGCACCTCAAGCTTGTTGATCAAAACCCCGTCGTCGTTGGCCGCCGCCGGACCCGCCTGCGGGAACTGCACGTTGTACTGCTTATCAAGCTCCGCGTACGTAATGGCGCGGCTGTTGACCGTCGCGGCGACGTTGGCGGGCGGAGTCTTCTTGCAGCCGGCCAGGACAAGCACAAGGAGGAGGATCGAGCCGCGTTGGAAATTCATGGGATTCGCATCCGCCCATTGTAGCGCGGGCGGCGGAACGCGTTGCCGGCTCGGTTCGGATTTTTACCTACCCGAGGCTGATATATTGGTTGCAGCCGATCATGAAAAGGAAACCGACCGAGAAGGTCATCGCCACCGAGATCCTGGAAAGCGCCCGGCGCAGTGCGGGCGTCGAAGCCAATACTCGCCCGGCGAAGTGCGAAGTATGTGGATCGGATTCGGCTCCCAACGCGAATGAAGCGCTGTGCTGGGTGTGCCGGCGACTAAAAATCAGCGCCTGGCGCGATTCGGACCTGCAAGCGTCGACGTCTCCGGAGTAAGCGCGCCGTGCGCGCCGCGTTGATTGCCTCTGTATTGATTTTGAGCGGCTGCTATCGCGTTTCTCCACGGGTGCCGGCCGTAAAGGGCAAGCTACGCACGCAATACTCAATGCGTGTGATCGACGTTGCCGCGGGGACAGGGAAGCTCGCCGAAGCGGGCAAGTTGATGGTTGTACACTACACGGGCTACCTCCGCGACGGCACGAAATTCGATTCCTCGCGCGACCGCAACCAGCCGTTTTCGTTCGAGCAAGGCAAGCGCCGCGTCATCCCAGGATTCGACAACGGCTGCGAAGGCATGCGCGTTGGCGGCAAACGCCGGCTCGTGATTCCCTATCAACTGGCGTACGGTGAAAAGGGGCGATCGCCGAAAATCCCGGCGCGATCGGAACTGATCTTCGATATTGAACTGCTCGACGTCAAGGAACCGCCGCCCGCGCCGTGAGAAAGTAGTAGTCGGATGAGAGTTTGGATCTTAGCCGCGTTGGCGTTCACCGCTTTCGCGCAGCCCGTGGACTTCGTTAAGCAGATCGAGCCGATTTTCGCCGCCAAGTGCTATGGCTGCCACGGGCCCAATCAACAGTTGTCCGGCCTGCGGCTCGATGTTCGTTCCGAATCGTTGTCGAAGGTCGTCGCGCGGGTGAGCGGCGCGCCGGGCATGAAGGCGATGCCCTTGGGCACGGCGGGGTTGCCCGCGGCCGAGGTGGCGCTCTTGAAATTGTGGATCGATCAGGGCGCGGTGTATCCGCAACGCGCGGCGAAGGCGGGCACGAAACACTGGGCGTATCAGCCGGTGCGAAAGCCGGCGGCGGCGCCCAATGCGATCGATCACTTCGTCCGCGAGCGACTGGCGCGGGAGGGGATGGCGCCGTCGAAGCCCGCATCGCGCGAGACGCTGTTTCGGCGCGTGAGCCTCGATCTTACCGGCCTGCCTCCTTCGCCGCAAGATGCCGCCGATGGCGATTACGAGCGCTTTGTCGACCGGCTGCTCGCATCGCCGCAATTCGGCGAGAAGTGGGCGCGGCACTGGCTCGATCAAGCCCGCTACGCCGATTCCGACGGCTATGAAAAGGACTGGGCGCGGCCGTGGTCCTGGCGTTGGCGGCACTGGGTGATCGACGCGATCAACCGCGACATGCCGTTCGATCAGTTCACGCGGGAGCAGATCGCCGGCGATCTTCTTCCGAACGCGACTGTCGAACAACGCGTCGCCACCGGCTTTCACCGGCACACGCTCACCAACCGCGAGGGCGGCATCGACAACAACCAATTCCGATTTGAAAATGTCGCGGATCGTTCTTCCACCGTTGGCTCGGTGTGGCTGGGCCTCACTGTCGGCTGCGCGCAGTGCCACGATCACAAGTACGATCCGATTACGCAGCGCGACTTCTACCAGCTCTTCGCCTTCTTCGACAACGCCGAAGAGGACGACATCGACGCGCCGCTGCCCGGCGAACTCGGCGTCTGGTCGCGCACCGCGGCGGAGTACGAATCGAAGCGCGAGGCGCTCATCGCGGCCTACAAGGTGCGTGAGGTGCAGCCGGCATGGGAAGTCGACATGCTCGACGCATTCCGCAATCCCGGGCGGCGCACCGATTGGGACCTGGCCTGGGACTGCCTGCTGAAGCTCACCGAAGATGGCGACGGCGGCAAGATCATCAAGAAGCCCGCAGCCGATCGCACCGAGCGCGAAAAGCGGATTCTCGAAAACCACTTCATCCGCAACTACCACTTCGCCGTCGGACAGAAACGTTATAAAGAGGTGAAGTTCGACGAACTCGACAAGAAGCTTGGCGAGTTGCAGGCGCAGTACCCGCGGCTTTCACAAGCCTATGCGCTGGCGGAAAACACAACCACCGCGCCGTCGCACTTGCGAGTGCGCGGTGACTTCAAAAACCTCGGCCCGGAAGTGCAGCCATTGCCGCCCGGATTTTTGCCGCCGCTCGCACCGCGAAACGCGCGCGCCACGCGGATCGATCTGGCCAACTGGCTCGTTGCGACGGACAATCCGCTCACCGCGCGCGTTGCCGTCAATCGCATCTGGCAGGAGTTGTTCGGCCAGGGCCTCGTAAAGACCGCCGAGGACTTCGGCGTAATGGGCGCGCGTCCCTCGCATCCGGAATTGCTTGACTGGTTGGCCGCGTCGTTCGTCGAGAGCGGCTGGAGCCGTAAGAAACTGATCCGCGCGATTGTGCTGTCGGAGACTTACCGGCAATCGTCGGAAGCGACGCCGGCAATGGTTGAGAAAGACCCGGAGAACAAGTGGCTGGCGCGGCAATCGCGCGTTCGCATCTCCGCCGAAGGCATTCGCGACGCGGCGCTGCACGCGGCCGGCTTGCTCGAACTCTCACGCGTCGGAGGCCCGTCGATCAAACCGCCGCAGCCCGATGGCGTGACCGCCATCGGCTACGCGCGCGGCACGAAGTGGGACGTATCGAGCGGTCCCGAACGATACCGCCGCGGTCTCTACATCCACTTCCAACGCACAACGCCCTATCCGCTACTGATGAACTTCGACGCGCCGCGTTCCACCACGGCCGCCTGCCGCCGCCTGCGATCGAACACCTCGCTGCAAGCGCTGAATCTGTTGAACGACCCCGTGTTCTTGGAGGCCGCCGAAACGCTCGCGCTCCGCGTGCTGCGCGAAGGTCCATCCGACAACCGTGGCCGCATCGAAGCGATGTCCCGTCTGGCTCTCGGCCGCACGCCGTCGGCCGCGGAATTGACGCGATTGACGCGCTACCTCGACACGCAGCGCACGCTGTTCGCGAAAGAGAAAGACCTGCCCGTATCCGTCATCCCCAACGTCGACCGCGTCGAACACGCCGCGTGGGCGGGTCTGGCTAGCGTGCTCCTCAACCTTGATGAGTTCCTGACACGAGAATAACGATGATCGACTTGATACAAAACCGGCGGCGTTTTTTCCAGCAGGTTACGGGCGGCATCGGCACCATCGCGATGGCCGATCTGTTCGCGCGCAACGGCTACGGCGCCGAAGTGAAGAAGCCGCATTTCGCGCCGAAAGCCAAACGGGTGATCTTTCTGTTTCAGGAAGGCGCGCCCTCGCAGATGGACCTGTTCGATCCCAAGCCCGAGTTGCGGAAGTGGCACGGCAAGCCGCTCCCGCCGTCGATGACAAAAGATCTGAAGCTTGCGTTCATCAAACCGACCGCGGCCGCGCTGGGCAGCCCTCGCACGTTTCAGAAATACGGGCAATCGGGCATGGACTTGTGCGATCTGCTTCCCCATACCGCCTCGATCGCCGACGATCTTTGTTTCGCGCGCTCGATGCAGAGCGATCAGTTCAATCACCATCCGGGGCAGTTGCTGCTGTTCACCGGGCATAATCAGCCGGGCCGTCCGTCGATGGGCAGTTGGGCGCTCTACGGTCTCGGCAGCGAGTCGGAAAATCTGCCGGGCTTCGTGGTGTTGTCGTCGGGTGTTGGGACATCGGGCGGCACGGATAATTTCGCTTCCGGCTTCTTGCCTTCGAGCTACGCCGGCACGATGCTGCGCAACTCGGGCGATCCGATCCTGTACCTGACAAACCCGAAAGGGATCAGCGCCGAGACCCAACGCGCGCGCCTCGACGCGATCCGCGATATGAACACGATGGCGCAGGCACGGACCGGCGACGCCGAGATCAACGCGCGCATTCACTCCTACGAACTCGCCTTCCGCATGCAGTCATCGGCGCCGGAGTTGCTGGACTTCACGAAAGAGTCGAAGGCAACGCTCGATTCCTACGGCATCGGCCAGGAAGCGACCAACGCGTACGGGACAAACTGCCTGCTGGCGCGCCGCATGATGGAACGCGGCGTTCGCTTCGTGATGCTGATGCACGCGTCGTGGGATCATCACTCGGGGATCAACCAAAATCTGCCGAAGCAGACCAAGACCACCGATCAACCGGCGGCGGCGCTGATCAAGGATTTGAAACAACGCGGGATGTTGGACGACACACTCGTCGTCTGGGCCGGCGAATTCGGCCGCACACCGATGTCGGAGATGCGGCGGCCCGAGGACGCCGAGGGCGCCGGGCGCGATCATAACCCGAACGGCTATACGATCTGGCTGGCGGGCGGCGGAGTAAAAGCGGGACAAGCGATCGGCAAAACCGACGATTTCGGCCTGAACATCGTCGAGGACAAGATCCACATCAACGATCTGCAGGCCACAATTCTGCATCTGCTCGGCTTCGACCACACGCGGTTGACCTACCGTTTCATGGGCCGAGAATTTCGTCTCACCGACGTGCACGGCGAAGTCGTGAAGAAAATTTTGGCGTAGCAGCTTAAAAAACATTTGCCTTCGGAACGATGTTCTGAGACAATACTGCGAGCATCAAGCCATCCGTGTCGAAACCCACCCGCCGAAGGAATTCCATCCTCACGGCGAGGCTGGTACGGTGGCATCAGCATTAGGAGATTTGTAGTGAGAGAAAAAGGTGTCGTGAAATGGTTCAACGCCGCTAAGGGCTACGGCTTCATTCAGCGTGCGAGTGGCGAGGACGTATTCGTCCATTTTTCCGCCATTCAGATGAACGGCTATAAAACGCTCGACGAGGGCACGGAGGTTGAGTTCGAAGTGAAAACGGGCCCGAAGGGTCTGCAAGCCGAGAACGTCGGGCGGCCCTAAGGACCGGAACGACACGTACAAAACATAGTGAAAAGGGCCGCTCCCCCGAGCGGCCCTTTTTGCGTTTGCGCGAGAATAGACACATGCGCCTTTCGCTCGTGCTCTTCTCGTTCGCCGCCTTTGGCCGGAATCCGCCGGTCGTCCTGATTAACGGCTACCAAGGCCCCCCTGCGAAAACGCGACCGCCGAAGCTACCTTCGGCCAGTTGCCGCAGAAACTCCGCGACGCAGGCCGCGAAGTGATCTTTTTCAATAACTGCTCGGCGCCGGCCACGACAGCCAGCCGCGCGACGATTGAAGAGATGGGCGCGGCGCTGGGCACTCGGCTGGCGGCGGTGAGCGCGGCGCAGGTCGATGTCTTCATGCACAGCTTGGGCGGACTGATTTTGCGCTCGTATCTATCGGGCAAACAGAACGCCTCGGGTGTGTTTCGTCCGCCGGCCACGCACAAAATTCGGAAGGCTGTGTTTCTTGGGACGCCGCATTTTGGACCTGGATTCGCAGGGCTCATTGGCGCGGTCGCGGGCTCCGATCCGCAGGTGCGTTCGCTCCTTCCCGGCAGCCAGTTCATGCTCGATCTCAACACCTGGAATCAAGGCGGCGACGATCTGCGCGGCATCGACGCTTTGGCCGTGATCGGCAACGCCGCGCCAATCGATGGCGTCAACAACGGCGGTGATGGCGTCGTGGCGCTGAGCTCCGGTTCTTTGCTCTTCGCGGCCAGCGATGAGCGCAACCGGGTCGTGCCGATGTGTCACACCGACGCCGGCCCGCTGCGGCTTCTCACCTCCTCGTGCCGTCCGCCGTTTCTCGCCAACGTTGATAGCGACGATCATCTGTCGTGGCGCATCGTCCGCAGCTTTCTCGCCGGCACCGAAGATTGGCGCACGCTGGGCACGGCGCTATCGCGCGATGCAATCGGCGGCACTCGAGGGGGCGTCCTCGTAAACCTGCGCGACAAGGACGACAACGCGGTCAAGGACGCGACTCGCATTACAGCGGGCGGCACGGCGCTCGTCAGAGGTTCCGACTCCTTTTACAACGCGTTCGTGGCTGCCGGCCCGCGCGAACTTTCCATCACCACTCCCACCGGCACATCGACCGCGTCTGTTACGATCACCGCCGGCGCCACCGCCATCGCAACCGTGAAACCTGGCCCCTGGGCCGTCGCCGCGCTCCCCGCCGCGGGCCGCATTCCGACGCGCACGCTAGCGCCCGGGATGTTCGTCAGTATTTACGGGGCGACGCTGGCATCGGCGAGTACGGCGGCGTCATCACTGCCTTTGCCGACGACGCTCTCGGGCACACAAGTTCTGTCCGCCACCACCCCGCTCGGCTTGTAGTTCGCCGGGCCGACGCAGATCAACGCCATCCTGCCCGAGAACGCGGCCGGATTGATAACGCTCGAAGTAAAATCGGCGGCGGGCGCGAGCAAATTGAACGTGCTGATCGAGCCCGCCGTTCCGGCGATCTTCACACAGACCGGCACGGGCGCCGGCGCGGCCTCGGCCATACAAGCCTTGAGCGGAAGCGTGGTGACGGCCGGGTCGCCCGCGAAACCGGGCGACGTAATCAGCCTGTATCTAACCGGCCTCGGCGCGGCCGAAACACGCGACGGCTTGCAGTGGGCGCGATCGACGCCGAAGCTTTTCCTAGGCGACGTCGAAGCGCAGGTGCTCTACGCCGGACGCGCGCCGGGCTTCGCGGGACTCGATCAGATCAACTTCATCGTGCCGGCCGACACCCCGCGCGGCGAATCGACGCCATTGCGAGTCGAATCGGCCGGTCGTGTTTCCAACGCGGTGACGATGCCTATCCTGTAGCCATCAACTGCGCGGCCGCGTCGACACATCGAGCCACCAACGACTCCGGAAACAGCCACAGCGGTTTGGCCGAAGTCGGATCGGGATAGACGACCGGTTCGCCGGAATCGAAGCGAACCTCGGCGACGATGTGCTCCTCGGACCAGAGCAAAGCAGCTCGCAGGGCTCGGTCGACGCTGACGCCGAGTACGCTACTCCCCATGAATCGCCGTCAACATCGACACCGTGCGCAGATCGACGTTGAGCGACTCCAGCGCGCCGCGTACCGCCGGAAGCTGCCCTTCATATGCCGGAAATTCGATGGTGCTATCCAGACCAGCGTGCGCCAACTCCGGATTTACCGGAAACGGCAACGCGGCCAAAGACTCAAGTGTGTCTTCCAGATGCCGCGACTCCACGTTCACGCGAACCAAAACTAGTTCTCCCTCTTGAGGGGAGGTAAGCAACGCTGACATACCGCTCTCCTTGTCGTTCGGGCAAACGGTTTGATCAGGGAGAGAACGAAAGTACGTCCTGAGGAAGGCCCGTCTGCCTTTAGCACTTTTTACCGTGGTTGCAAGTAGCTGGCTCCAGTCCGAAGACCTTGCCTAAATCACTCCACGTGACCCCAGACTACCATTGCGTTTTTCCGATTGCAAGAACAAAGTTGCCGTAGGGAAAAAAGTTCGCCGGGTTAACATCCGATCCGAAACCGCACTCGTAATGACTGAGGGAGCCGGGTGCAAACCGCCCGAAGCCAAGCGCCGCGAAAGCCACGGCGCTATCAAACACCAAACAATGTGCGGCCCACGGGGCCGCGGGAGATACGAATGACTCCGATCAGACAAGGATTGGCCGCGGCGCTATTGTGCGCCGCCGCCGGAACCGTTTACGGTTCAAGCCATCGCGAAGCGCTGGCCGTCCTCAACGAGCCTTGTGCCTACAATACCGACACCTATGCCTGGGTGTCCGACGGTTCGCACGACAAGCTTTACCTCATCATGAACTTCAATCCGCTGCACGAACCGGGCCAGGGCAACCAAGGGCTGCGCGCCTGCAACGGCTATCGCTACGAATTTCACATCGGTAAAGGCACAAGCCTCGCCGACCGCATCGTCTATCGCGTGGAATTCAAGAACACGCTGCCGATCTCCAAGGCCCCAGGCCCCAACGACCCGCTCGGCGGCGGCAACGAACTGCTGTGGCAGTTGACCGGCGGCAAGGAAACCATGACCGTCACGCGCGTCAAGGGTTCGGACTTCCAGAACGGCCCCAACGATATCGCGCTGCCCGAAGACGCCGACGTATTGCCGAACAACCACGGCCCGCAGACTGACTGTTTGGTCTACGGTCTTGGAGCGTTCAAGGGTTACGATTCTGGCGACCCCACCAGCCGCGAAGTCGGCCTTTACGACCAGGCCTTCGTCGACAAGTACATTCACAGGTTGAGCAACGGCGGCCGCGTCATCGCGGGGCAGTTCGACGATCCCTACCAGCTCGACGAAAAGGGCGTCTTCGATCTCGTCAACCTTGGCCGTGGCGATCTCGGCGGCATCGCCGGCGCTCGCAAAGGCCCGATCCGCGACGTGTTCACCGGCTTCAACGTCTTCTCGATCGCCCTGGAAATTCCGATGGAGGACATCTTCCCGCAAGGCATTCCCCACAACGGCCAGGGCCTGTCGATGGCGACCGACAGCCTTCTGCGCGTGTGGTCGTCGATCAGCCGCCAACGCGTGCAGATGGTCGATGCCGGCGAAGTCATCACCGGCGTGAAGGGCTCCGGCGATTGGGTCCAGGTCGGCCGCAACGCGCTGCCGCTGTTCAATGCCGGCCTCGTCGGCACACAGCGTCACACCACGTACCTGCGCTCGACCCCGATGAAGGACGTTTCCAACTTCGGCGCCGACATCCTGTTCCCCGTCCTGGTTCGCGACCTCGACGCGCTTGGCATCTACAAGGCACTCGGCGTACCGTCCGATGCCGTCAAGTCGCTGCGCGGACCGCGCCTCGACATCATCCGGGCCGTCAACCTCGGCCGCCCGATTCCGATCGAAGACGGCTCGACCGGCGACGTCATCACCATCGACGCGGCCATCGATTCGTCCTTCCCCAACGGCCGCAAGCTCGGCGGCGGCACCGCGCCAAATCGCCATCAGGTGAATGTGAACACGGTTCTCATCAGCCTGATCGGCGCGGGCGATCCTGGCGCCGGTCTAGCCAAGGGCGTTGAAGTGAACGACAAGAACTTCCTCAATCGCTTCCCCTTCCTGGCTCCCGCACACCAGGGCTTGTTCCAAGGCCACGGCGGAACCAACGTTCCGACGCAGCCGGACATTCCTCCGGTTCAATAACCATGAGGAGAACGGGCGGCGCCGTGGTTGCGGCGCCGCCCTACAACGATTCCATGAAGGCTTTTCTTTTACTCGCCGCGCTGCCGCGCGCCGCGCACGATCTGTGGATCGAGCCTACAACTTTCTTTCCCGCGCTGGGGCAAGTCGTCGGCGCGAAATTGCGCGTGGGCCAGGATTTGCTCGGCGATCCCCTGCCGCGCTCGACGCCGCTGATCAACGAACTGATCGCCGTCGACTCCGCCAGCCGCCGCGCGCTCATCGGCCGGGAAGGCGCCGATCCCGCCGGCATCGCCCGCATCGACAACGCCGGGCTTACGATCATTGGCTACCACAGCAAGCCATCGGTGGCCGAACTGCCGGCCGAAAAATTCAATGCCTATCTGAAGGAAGAGGGCCTGCGCGTGCCGCCCGCAACCAAGTCGCCTGTGAAGGATTCGTTTCTCCGATGCGCCAAGACGTTGATTCAATCGGGCGCCGGCGGCGCCGATCGCGCGCTCGGCTTTCCATTGGAACTTGTCGCCGAGAAAAACCCGTGCGCGCTCACCGGTGACCTTCCGGTGCGACTGACCTACCAAGGCAAGCCGCTCGCCGGCGCTCTTGTTGTCGCCTTCAACAAACGGAATCCTGATGAAAAACAGTCGCTGCGCTCCGACGCGCAAGGCCGCGTGCAGTTTCGCGTCGACGGCGCCGGCATGTGGCTGGTGAAGGCCGTGCATATCGTCCCGGCCGGCGCGGACTGGACGAGCTACTGGGCGTCACTCACGTTCGAAAGGAAGACCGCGAAATGAAATCGCTGTGGCTTTGCGCGTTGTCGCTGACGGCGCACGAAATCGGCACCACCCGCGTAGTCGCCATCATCGGCGAACAATACAAAATCGAAGTCACAACGGACGCCGCCTCGCTCGACGAAAAACTCGCGCAGTTCGGAAGCTTCGAAGACGCTTACCCGCGGCGCATGAAGATCTTCTTCGACGGCGAGGCGGCGCAGCTGGCGATCGCGCGCACCGGCGATGTTATCGTTATGACCGGCGCAGTGCCGCCAGGCACAAAGACATTTTCACTTAAGAATGGTTGGAACTTCTCGACGTACGCGCTGACCGTCAACGGCGTCACGGATTGGGTCGACGGCGGCGAATTGAGCAAGCCGTATTCGCTCGAGGCGCGCGCGAAGTCCGATGTCGTCCGCCAGTATCTGTGGCTCGGCTTCACGCACATCGTTCCACTCGGATTGGACCACGTACTGTTCGTCTTGGGCCTGTATTTATTGAGCGGCAAGTGGCGAAGCGTATTGTGGCAGGTCAGCGCATTCACGCTCGCGCATACGATCACGCTCGCGCTCAGCATCTCCGGAATCATCGCCGTGCGCGCGGAGATCGTCGAGCCGCTGATCGCCGTCTCGATCGCCTACGTCGCCGTTGAGAACATCTTGCATAAAGAATTGAAGGCTTGGCGCATCGCGCTCGTCTTCGGCTTCGGACTGCTGCATGGCATGGGATTCGCCGGCGTATTGCAAGAACTCGGCCTCCCGCGCGGTGAGTACCTCACGGCGCTGCTGTCGTTCAACATCGGCGTGGAATTCGGCCAACTCGCGGTGGTCGCCGGGGCGTTTGCGTTGGTCGGGTGGCGCTGGTCCGAACGCGAGTGGTATCGCCCGCGCATCGTTGTGCCGGCGTCGGTGGCGATCGCCTGCATCGCGGTTTACTGGACTGTGGAACGTGTGCTGGCCTGAACGGCGCTTTTGCGCTACTCCGACGCCGCGGTAAACTCCGGGCACAAGTCATGGTGCGAATCGCGCGCATCGGCAACCTCGAGTTTCGGCGCGTTGAAACGGAACACCGGGTATTTGACATTTTGGAATAGCGCCTGGAATTTGGCCGACTCGATGGACCGATGGATCTCCTCCATGTCAGCCGGTCGAAAAATCTTGCAACCGGCTTCCGGATCAAATTCCTTGTGCAGCGGAATCTCTTCGATCATCCAGGATTCATCCGTGTCGACGTATCCGCGCCATACCAGAGGGTTCCATCGCGTTGGCCAAGCTCCCACGCGATTCGGCGCCACGCCCGAATAAATACGCGACTGCAACGTCTCTATCGCGCGTTGATGCATTACTGCGTGGGCACCGATCCACAGCACCAGGAACGCAAGCGCGAACAAGGCCCATCCCCGTCCGCTCTGCTTCTTGCTCGCACCGATTTCACCGCTCACCAGGTTCGACAACATCGGCGCGCTGACACTCACGCCGAGCACTGCGATCAACCAGGGGCTGCCCGATCCCAAAATATCGAGGTGCAACTCGAGCAGACGAAAAACGACGTACACCCCGACTCCAATCAAGGCCATAAACGCATCGCGCCAACTGAATTTCACACCAGTCGCGACAAACGCGATGGGCAGGATAGAAGGCAAATTACACCCAACGACTAACGACGGCGCCGCATTTCGCGTAAAACGGTTCAAACCCGCGCGCGCCAACACAATGCCCGTCAATGTCAATGTGACGTTGTCCACGGCTTCCGTTCCAAGTATCCGCTGGGAATCCGTAGCGTCAACGCATCGGGCACGATTTCAAACCGCGCCGGCAACGCGCCAACGACTTCGCCGTCAATCTGCACCGGCATACGTCTCGCTCCAACCGGCGCGCACGAAACGCTTTCGGCGCGCTCGAAGGACGTCCCTGGCAACAGGTGTGCAAACCGCCCGGCCACGCCCGCGAGATAGGGCAGGTAGCGCAGCGAGTTTTTCCCCGTGAACGATACGGCTTCAAAGCAATCGTCGATCAGACTCACGTTGCGCGCGATCTCTAAATCGCCGCCGTAGTTTTTCACTCGGCTGATGAGCACAAAACTTCGTTGCGACGCCACGCCGTCAACGACCGCCTCACACTGCGGCAGCGATCGCGCGAACATCGAAAACCCGGCGATCCAATACGCCACCTTGCCAATCTTCTTCTTCAAGTCCAGATTCACTTCGCTCGCCACGATCGCGTCCAACCCTACGCCGGCCATCGCGAGAAAGTATCGCGAAACGCCTTCCTGCAAGGTCATCTTGCCAACGGCAATCCGCACGTCCTCGGACTCACTCACAACACGCCGCACCGCACGATCAATGTTCTTGCCGATCCTGGTCTCCACGCACATGCAATTCGCCGTGCCGCCGGGCAGCATGACGAACGGCGTCGAAGTGCCAATGACGCCATTGGCCGTTTCGTTGATCGTCCCATCGCCGCCAAACGCAACAATGCGCCGCGCCCCGCCCGCGATCGCATCGCGCGCGATTTGCGCGGCGGTATTCGGGCCCGTTGTCGGCCGGACCTCGATCTTGCCGAACGGCGCCAGCGCGGGCACGATTTTTTCAACGATCGACGGGTTGCGCCGGATCGCGCCCGCCTTCGGGTTATAGATAAAAGCGACGGTTTCGATTCTCTCAGTATCGTATGGGCGGTTATCCTCGAAGGATGGGCCCAGGGAAATCTCCTCAGGAACAAATCGAATCTCTGCGCGCCGTTCTTCGCCGCCACGAGCATCTCTACTACGCACTCGACCGCCCCGAAATCAGCGACGCCGAATACGACGCGCTGCTGCGCGAGTTGCAGCAACTCGAAGCGGCGAACCCTTCGCTGCTCACCGCCGATAGCCCCACACAGCGCGTCGGCGGCGCGCCCCGCGAAGGCTTCGTCAAAGCCCGCCACTCCTCAGCCATGCTCTCGCTCGACAACGCGCTCAACGAAGACGAACTCCGCGACTTCGACCGCCGCGTCCGCGAACTTCTCGCCGGCGAGGAATTCCGTTACTTCGCCGAACTCAAGCTCGACGGCTTGTCGATGGCAGTTCGCTACAACGCCGGGTCGATGCAACTCGCCCTCACCCGCGGCGACGGCGAAGAAGGCGAAGAGGTAACCGAAAACGCCCGCACCATTCGTTCGATCCCCCTCTCCACGCCCGACGCCACCGCCTTCGAAGTCCGCGGCGAGGTCATCATGCCAAACGCCGCGTTTCAGAAGTTGAACGCCGATCGTGAAGAAGAGGGCCTCCCGCTCTACGCAAACCCGCGCAACTCCGCCGCCGGTTCGTTGCGCATGCTCGACCCCAAAGTCACCGCCGCGCGCCAACTCGACTTCTACGCCTACTTCCTGCTCGTCGACGGCGCTCCCGCCCTTCCCGCGCATTCGGAAAATCTCGACCGGCTTCGCGCGCTCGGATTCAAGGTCAACCCCGCCTGCCGCCTCTGCGCCGATCTCGACGAACTGCTCGCCTTCATCCGCGAATACGAAAGCCAGCGCGATTCCCTGCCCTACGAAATCGACGGCGTGGTGGCCAAGGTCGATCGCGTCGAGCAACAGACCAGACTCGGCTGGACCTCGAAATTTCCGCGCTGGGCGATCGCCTTCAAATACGCCGCGCGCCAGGCCGAAACCGTCGTCGAAAAGATCGACGTGCAGGTCGGCCGCACCGGTGCGCTCACGCCCGTTGCGCATCTGCGCCCCGTCGTCGTCAGCGGCGTCACCGTCAGCCGCTCGACTCTCCATAACGAAGATGAAATCGCAAGGCTCGGTCTGGCCGAAGGAGACACCGTCGTTGTCGAGCGCTCCGGCGACGTCATCCCCAAAGTGGTGCGCGTCGTCAAGCAAGGTGAAGATCGCCGCCTCTTCACAATGCCCGTGGAATGCCCTGTCTGCGGCGGCGCCGTCATTCGCCCCGAAAGCGAAGTCGCATGGCGCTGTGTGAACGTCAACTGCGCGGCGCGGCTGAAAAATTCCGTGCTCCACTTCGCCTCCCGCAGCGTGATGGATATCACCGGCATGGGCGATGTCCTCGTCGATCAACTCGTCGACAAGGGCCTCGTCAAGAGCGTCGCCGACATCTACTCGCTCACCGCCGAACAACTCGCGGGCCTCGATCGCATGGGGGACAAATCCGCCGAACGCGTCATCGCCGGCATCGCCAAATCGAAGACGCTCCCGCTGCCGCGCCTCATCAACGGCCTCGGCATTCCCTTCGTCGGCGAGAGCACCGCTGTCGATCTCGCCGAAGCGCTCGGCTCCATCGACGCCCTTCGCGACGCCGACGAACCCACGCTGCAGACCACCGAAGGCGTCGGCCCGAAGGTCGCGCAGTCGGTGCGGCGCTTCTTCGAAGACGCCAACAACCGCGAACTCGTCGAGCGCCTGAAGGCAGCGGGCCTCATGATCACGCATCAAAAGGTCGATCGCTCCGGCGGCGCGCTGGCCGGCCTGACGTTCGTCCTCACCGGCACGCTGCCTACCATGGGCCGCGACGAAGCAAAGGCGTTGATCGAAGCTGCCGGCGGGAAGGTCAGCGGCTCGGTGAGTAAGAAGACCAGCTACGTCGTCGCCGGCGAAGAAGCCGGATCGAAACTCGACAAGGCGAAGGATCTTGGCGTGCCCGTGCTCGATGAAGCGGCGCTACTCGCCAAGCTACAATCTTAGATTGCGCAAATTCGTCGATTCCATCGTTGCCTGGGGACCGCCCGGCCTATTCGTACTCGCTACTCTCGATTCCGCCGGAATTCCGCTGCCGGGCGGAGTTGATGCGTTGTTAATTCTGCTGTCGGCCGCCTCGCCGGCGCAGGCCGCGTTGTGCGCGGCGCTGGCGATCGTCGGTTCGCTTATCGGCTGCATGATTCTTTTCACGCTCGCCCGCCGCGGCGGCGAAGCGTACCTCGCGCGCCACACCGAGAGCGAACGCGGCAAAAAGGTGCGCGCCTGGTTTCAACACTACGGCCTTCTGACGGTTTTCATCAGCGCCCTTTCGCCGGTCTTCATGCCGACGAAGTTGTTCGTGATCTGCGCCGGCGCGCTCGGTGTGCGTACGATGCCGTTTTTTCTGACGGTTCTTGCAGCACGCGTGCCGCGTTACATCGCGCTCGCTTATCTTGGCTCACAAATGGGCGACCACGCCGGCACCTACATCAAGTCGCACGCCTGGCACATTTTCGGCGTGCTTGTCGTTGTATTCCTGCTCTTGTTCGCCGCCGTGAAATTCGTCGACGCCCGCAAAGCCGCCGCCCACCCGCACTGACCCACCAGATTTTTCTGAGAATTTCCCTTCCCGCCGCCCACTACTATCTAGAGGGCTCTGG
>VFZW01000033.1 GCA_016871055.1 Acidobacteriota bacterium | reverse complement strand
ACATCCGACGGGAAATTGCACATCATGCCGCCGACGGACCGCAAAACAAGTAGTCGAAACTTAGAAATCGGGACCCAGTTGAAGTTGTGGGCTCGACAGCATGGTGGGCTTGCGACAGATCCTAGTGGAGGATTCGTTTTGCCCAACGGCGCCAGACTGGCGCCGGATGCCGCTTGGATCTCCCTGGAACGAGAATCCGATCCGATGAGCTGTCCAAATTTTGTGATCGAGTTACTTTCGCCCTCCGATCGATCACGGATCACTCACGAGAAAATGCTGGATTGGCTCGCCAATGGCATCGAACTGGGATGGATGATTGACCCGAAACGAAGGACCGTCACGATCTACCGGCGCGACCGTGAACCGGAGTTGCTGACGGCGCCCGATCAAGTAGTTGGCGAGGGCCCCGTAGCTGGTTTTGTTCTCGACCTCGTTCCCGTCTGGGCCTAATGAAAATCATGCGACGCCACGGCCACCTTCGCCGCGCGGACGGGTTCGACTTTGCGTGCGCGGACGGAGATCGCCCCGCGCTCGTTTTGCAGAACGCCGCCGACCAATAGATACGGGTGGCGGAGGATGTCGGCGCGCGTCGTTGCGAAGAGCTTCGGCGGGACGATCACGTTCGAGATTCCGGTTTCGTCTTCAAGGCTCAGGAACACAAAGCCCTTTGCCGTTTGCGGCTGCTGGCGGCAGATGACCAGGCCGGCGACGCGGACGAAGCGCTCGCTGGGCGCGGCGTGGAGATCGGCCGCGCGCAACACGCCCATTTCGTTGAGGCGCTCGCGGGCGTAGAACATCGGGTGCGGGCCGATCGACAGGCCGCTGACGCGGACGTCGGCTTGCAACCGCTCCATCGGGTCCATGGGCGCGAGCGGCGAGGGGGAGTCGCCTTCGGATTCCAACAAGCTGCCGAGGGGGCGGGCGGCAAGACTCGCTTGCCACACCGCTTCACGGCGATGGCGCTGCTCGGAGCCGCCGATTTTATTGAGCGCGCCGATCTCGGCCAGCTTGTACATCTCCTCTTTCGACACAACCGGCACGCGCTGTTTCATGTCGTCGATGCTCGAGAAAGGCCGCGCGCCGATGAGGGCGCGCGCGGTGGCTTCGCGCATTCCTTTGACGTAGTTCAAGCCGAGCCGGAGACAGATCGCGCCGCCCGATTCTTCCAGCGTGCAGAGCCAATCGGAGATCGTGATATCGACCGGAAGAACGCGCAAGCCATGACGCTGCGCGTCCTTGATCAACGACAGCGAGTTGTAGAAACCCATCGGCTGATTGTTGAGCAGCGCGGCGGTGAAGGCGGCGAGATAGTGGGTCTTCAGATATGCGCTGGCGTAGGTGATCAGCGCGAAACTGGCCGCGTGCGATTCGGGGAAACCGTAGAGCGCGAACGCGGTGATCGACTGCACGATCGCGTCCTGCGTTTTGCCCACGATGCCGTTCGACGTCATGCCGGCGCGGAGGCGCGTCTCCACTTCGGCCATGCGTTTCTGCGAACGCTTGAAGCCCATCGCGCGGCACAGATCCTCGGCTTCACCGCCGGTGAAGTTGGCGGCGATCATCGCCATCTTCAACAACTGCTCTTGAAACAGCGGCACGCCGAGTGTGCGCTTGAGAACTTGTTCGAGCGACGGATGCAAACACTCGGCCGCTTCCATGCCCTGGCGGCGGCGCAGGTACGGGTGCAGCATGTTGCCGGTGATCGGGCCGGGGCGGATGATGGCGACTTCGACGACGATGTCGTAGAAATTCTCGGGCCGCATACGCGGCAGGCAGGACATCTGCGCGCGGCTTTCGACTTGAAACATGCCGACGGTGTCGGCGCGTTGGAGCGCATCGTAGACGGCGGGATCGTCCTTGGGGATTTGGGCGAGATCGACCTCTTCCTTGTAGTGCACGCGGATAAGATCGAGCGACTCCTTGATGGCGGCCATCATGCCGAGGCCGAGCAGATCGACCTTGATGATGCCCATGTCGGCGCAGTCCTCTTTGTCCCACTGGACGATGACGCGGCCGGGCATTGTCGCCGGCTGGAGCGGAACGATTTGATCGAGCGCGCCCTGACAGATCACCATGCCGCCGGAGTGTTGGCCGAGGTGGCGCGGCATGTCGAGGATCTGGCCGGCCATGGCCTGCATGTGCGCGGTCATGGGGTGTTCGGCCGGGAGCGGCGTCAGCGACAGTTCGCTGTAGCGGCCGGAGAGTTTGGAGAGCTTGTCGAGCATCGGCTCGGGGATGCCGAGCGCTTTGCCGACATCGCGAATGGCCGAGCGGGTGCGGTAGGTGATGACGTTGGCGGTCATCGCGGCGCCGCGTTCGCCGTATCGTTTGTAGACGTACTGAATGGCCTCTTCGCGCTGGCCGCCACTGGCGAGATCGAGGTCGATGTCGGGCCATTCGCCGCGCTCTTCGGAGAGAAAACGCTCGAAGAGAAGATCCATGCCGACAGGGTCGACGGCGGTGATGCCGAGCGAATAGCAGACGGCGCTGTTGGCGGCCGAGCCGCGGCCTTGCACGAGGATGCCGGAACGGCGGCAGAATTCGACGATGTCCCAAACGATGAGGAAGTAGCCGGCGAGGCCGAGTTTTTCGATGAGCTTCAACTCGCGTTCCAGCTGTGCGCGGGCGCGATCGTGGAGCGGTTGATATCGGCGCGCGGCACCTTCGAAGGTCCGCTTCCAGAGGAAGCTGTCCATGGTTTCGCCGTCGGAGACGGGGTAGCGCGGGAACTGATAGCCGAGGTCTTCGAGCGTGAATTCGAGCTGCTCGGCGAAGGCGCGCGCGCCGGCGATGGCTTGGGGGAGATCGGCAAAGAGGCGCTCGATTTGGCGCGCGGGTTTGAAGAAGCGTTCGGAGTTGCGGGCGAGCAGGCGGCCGGCGTCGTGGATCGTCGTGTGATGGCGGATGCAGGTGAGCACGTCCATCAGCGGGCGGGCTTCGCGCGTCGCGTGGCTGACGCCGTTGGAGGCGACGATGGGCAGGCCGAGCGCGAGCAGTTTCTGATTGTTCACCTCTTCGTCGCGGAGGAAGTGGCGCTGGATGTCGATGGCGAGGCGGCCTTTCGGGAAGACGGCTTTGAGCTTGCCGGCAAGTTGCGCGGCGCCGGTGTGTTGGAGCGCCCAGAGAAGGGGATCGGACGCGAGGCAGACGAGGCCGCCGGCGAACTCTTCGATGTCGGCGAAGGTGGCCGCGCGGCGTTCGAGTTTGGTGCGCGTGATGAGACGGCAGAGGTTCTGGTAACCGGCGCGGGTGGCGGCGATGAGCGGATAACGAAAGCCTTCGGCGGCGGTGACTTCGGCGCCGATCCAGGCGCGGACGCCTTTCTTTACGGCGTGTTTGTGGAAGCGGACGGCACCGGAAACGCCGTCGCGATCGAGGAGGGCAACGCCTTCGATATCGAGCGCGGCGGCGCGGTCGATCATGTCTTCGGGGAGGCTGGCGCCTTCGAGGAAGCTGAATGCGGAGCGGGCGCGAAGTTCAATCATAAAGCCCCTCGACGAACCAGGAGTTGGAGTTGTGTTCGCGATAGAGGCGATAGCGCGCGCCGTCGTCGAGGGCGATGTCCCATTCGTCGCGGGCCCAGGAAGTGCCGGTCCACCACTCGCCGGTCGAGCGCCATGGGCCTGTTGATGTGGTCACCGCGCCGCGAACGCCGCGGGCTTCGACGCGCGCGGGGCGGTGTTCCTTATTCACGGCGACGCTGGCGGCGAGGGCGGGGCGATAGTAGCGGAAGCCCACCTTTGTCATGGCGGGCGCGGTTGTGATTTTGCCGGGTTCGAATAGGACATCGCTGCGAAGCCGCCAGGCGTCGGGGCGGTGTGTGTTGAGAAGTTCGGGAGCGCCGGCGCTGTCGTCGCCGACGATGGCGCGGAGGCGGGCGAGGAGGGTCTGCAACTCGGCGGGTTCGGCGGCGGGCGGCGTGAAGAAGCCGTGTTGCGCGGGGCGCGGCGGCGTGGGTTTCAACTCAACGGCGACGGCGGTGATGGCGCGGCGGGGTTTGTGCGCTTCGAGTTCGAGGTGCACTTGCTTGAGGATGGTTCGGGGGTCGTCGACCGGGACGGGGAATGAGATGCGCACTTCGTGAAGGGGCGCGAGCGAGGCCTTGATGGCGGCGACGGCGAGTCTGTGCGAGGCGAGACGCTTGACGATGTCGTTGACCATGCCGGAGACGATGAAGAGCAGGGGCTCGATTTGCGAGAGCGGTTCGTCGAGATCGATGCGCGCGGTGTAGTCTTCGGGCGGGCGCGCGATGCGGAGGGGGCGCGCGCCGCGGCCTTCGATGAGCGCTTGCAATCGCCCGCCTTCCTCGCCGAGACGTTCGATGACTCCGAGCGGCGGGAGCGCGGCGAAATCGGCGAGGGTCTCGACGCCCCAACGCATGAGTGTGTCGAGAATATCGAGCGACGCCGGCAGGACATCGATGGGCAGAGGGCCGAGGACGGCGAGTTCGGTGGCGGGATCGATAACAACAACGCCACCGATGTGCCGGGCGGCGAGCATGGCGGTATCGGGGTGCGAGGCGATGGCGATCGCCAGTTCGAGGCCGCGAGCGGCGGCTTCGCGTTCGATAGTTTCGGCGATGTGGGCATACGTACCGAAGAGGCGTTCGAGGCCATAGACGGCGATGAGGGCGATGTCCTCGGAGGGCCGTTCGAGATGCGGCGAGAACATGGCGGCGATTTCGGGGAGGGCATCGACGGGACCGCGTTGTATGGCGAGGCAGGCGTACATTTACTTGGTCCGTGCGTGGAGGATTGTGGGCGCGGGGGCGATCTGCATGGGCTTGCGCTGGCGGGCGGCGATATCGGCGCCTTCGAAGAGCGTGCCGGACCAGAGGGCGCGGTGGGTTTCGAGCGCGATCTGTATGGTCGCGGCCTGGCGGAGGAGCGGGGCGCCGGTCGTGACGAGGAGGATCGACGATGTATTTTCGACGGCGAGGCGGAGGCGGCGCCACCAGGAGATGGGGATGCGTTGGGTATCGGCGCCGCAGAGATCGAGGGCGATGAGCTTGAAGCCGCCGGCGTGGAGGACGAGGTCGGCGGCTTTGAGGGCGTCGTGAGCGTCGTGGTGGCTGCGTACCCAGAGGAGCCGGTTGAGGTGGACGCCGGCGTGGGAGGCCGAGCAGGGATCGAAGGCATCGGCGGCGTCGATGAGAGCGCAGAGTTCGCCGGCATTGGTAGCGGCGGCGAGGGCGGCGTGGAGGAGTGTGGCGCGGCCGGAGGAGCGGGGGCCGTAGATTTCGGTGATGGCGCCTTCGGGGAGATCGGGAAGGCCGGCGGGTGTGTAGGGACAAAGGGCGGCGGCCGCGGGTTTGCGCGGGATGAGGTCGGCCAACTTGCGGACGGGGAGGGACACGTATTCGCCTTTTGTTCGCCTATTATCATGGCGGGAAATGGGCGGGGTGTCAAGGGCGGGAATGTCCTGTTATTCTCCTAACGCCTTGAAGTTGGTGTCGAAGATGGCTTCGAGGTAGCTTTCGTCGACGAATTGGGAACGGCCGGCGCGGAACTGGCAGAAGTACTCGCGCATGTATTTTGCTTCGCCCATTTCGATGCGTTCGCCGGCGAGGAATTCGGCCGAGATGCGCGGGCATTCGGCGGCGGTGACTTTGACGAGTTTCCAGCCCTTGGCCCTCGAGACCCAGGCTTTGTGGAAGAAACCTTTCTGTTCGCCGGCGGTGCTGAGCAGCCAGACGGCGCCGTTGGAGGTGGCGCGCGCGGGGCGAAGGGCGTCGTAGAGCTCGTCTTTGACGAATGCGGCTTCGTCGACGATGATCAGCGACGGCGCGGAGTAGCAGCGGACCTTGTCGGGGTTCTGCGGCAGGGGGATGATGCGGGCGCGATTGGGGAGGCGGAAGCCTTCGCCTTCGGGCTTGGGCATTTCGCCGAGAACCGTATGCGCGAATTCGTTGAACTTGAGGACGAGTTCTTTCGCTTGACGCTTGCAGGCGCTGGCGACGAGGATGAAGGCTTTGGGTGTGGTCAAGGCGTGGTGGAGCGCTTTGGCGGCGACGATGGTGGATTTGCCCCATTGGCGCGTGCAGAGGAGTAGAAGGCGATTCTCCGTTGCGTTGAGGACGTCGGCTTGCGATGGGTCGGGGGTGAAACCGAGGTTGTTCGATACCCATGTGGCGGCGTCGGCGGATGGACACACGTCGGGTGTCTTGTCCGGAACGGCTACTCCGGCGCGCCAAATTTTTGACCGCTTTTTGCCCCAAACGCTCATTTTCTCCGTGGAACGCTACCCTTCTGGGGCTTGGAGTTGGCGCTCTGGACGGGTTTGCGGACGGGTTCTTGCGCGGGCGCGGGTTCGAAGGGCTCTTTGGCCTCTTTCTCGGGAGGATCGGGCAGTTCTTAGGTCCGTATCTCATTGATATCATTCAGAACCTGGGAGGCTTCGACGGAAACTGGCCAGTTCTGGAGTTTCTTCAAAAGATCGAGATGGCGCGTGATTTCGCGGGTGTAATGGCGTGCGCGGGCCTCGAGTTTCGGGACGGATTTCGAGGACTGTTCGGCGAGCAGGTGCAGTTCGTCGACGTCGTGCTCGACGTTGGACTGGTTTTTGATGACCCACATCTCGCGTTCGATATCGTCATCGGCAAGGGCGCCGAGACGGGTGGCTCGCCAGAGAGCGTCGACGAGGAGTCCGACGACGGCGGATTCGACGCAGTTACGGGGCCGGAACTGATCGTTGGCGGAGGTGAGGATGGCGGCGTAGGCCAACTGTTCCTCATGCGGGAATGTGGAGATGTGAGCGACCCACATGCCGTGTTTGATGCTGGCCTGGCGGCAGCGTTGGAGGCCTTCGGGCGTTTTCGGGCCCGTCGACTTGGCCCCGTTGATGCGGGCCTGCTCGGCTTTGGACAACTTTTCGTTTTCCATGATTTACTCCTGAAAATGCGAAGGGCCTCGGACACATTGTTGGTGTCTGAGGCCCTATTACACTTTCAGTGTAGCTGGTGTGTCAAGCTCTTAAGCATCTTGGTGGAGCGGCTACGAGTGTAAGTTACTGATTCAGCTGGACCAGAAATTATTTTCGAGTGTTGTGAACGAAAACAACGACAACTGTAGTTTTAATTGGAATGCTGCATTTTGGTTGTCCACATCAGAGTGTTTAACCGTCTGCAGATGCCAGGAAGCACGGGTCTCGAGGGCGGAGCGAGAGGATGGGGTTAGTTTGGCATGGAGCGGGAGGTGGCGTTTTGGGCGAAGTGAACGAGGATCTGGCCGTCGGGCAGGTGCGCGATTTTGTAGATGAAGCAAGGGGCCTCGATCCTTTGGGTGCCGCAGTTTGAATAGATCGCGCCGGTGACGACTTGAACCGCGCGACGTTTGCGGATTTCATTTTCGAGACTGCGCCACTGGCCTCGGTTGAGCGCCGGGTCTTGTGCGATCGCGTTACTCGTAAGAAATGTGTCCGCGGAATCGGGGAGGTCGGCGGCGGTTGCGAGGTGGCCGCGGTCGAAGCCGGTGTTGGTGAAGGCTGTGCTTGGCAGGGAGTTCAACTCGTGGTCTTTGCGCCAGTGTTTTCTGGGGGGTGGATGACTTGACGGTTTTGGAGTGTGGGAGGTCCAGAGGGCGCGCTGGTTTTGGGTGTCGTAACAGACGTTGAAACCGTCGCGTTCGGCGAGGGTGGCGGGGCAGGTTGAGAGGATGAGGAGGAGTAGGTGCACATTTTATCTATCGGATGTTTGAAACAGAACATTAATAGGATTGGGTTAGGAATATTCTGAGGGGGCGAAGCGGTTCGTTGGGGCGATGCGGAAGGGGCGGGTCCGTTGGGCTGGTGATGATGCTGTTCGTGGACAAGCAGTTCGGAGTGATGGTCTGAACCGCGCTGCCATGATAGACTTGCGGTAACTATGAGTCCACGCTTTCCTCTCCTCTGTTTGTGCGCCGTTGCGATTGTCTCCGCACAGAGCACAGCGACTCTATTTGGCACTGTTCACGACTCGGCCAACGCGGTGATCCCGGGCGCGGCGGTTACGGCGACCCATGTTGAGACGGGCACCGTGCGCACCGCCGCCGCGGACGCCAAAGGCGATTTCGTCTTCGTACAGCTTCCTGTCGGCACGTTCGCCGTGAGAGCCTCAGCGCCCGGTTTCAAGGAGTCGATTCAGACCGGCTTGTTGTTGCAAGTGAGCGAGAACCGGCGCGTGGATTTCGCGCTGCAGGTCGGGCAAGTCAACGAGCGGATCGAAGTGGAGGCGCAGGCGGTGCAGGTCGAGACGCGCACCGGTACGATCGGCGAAGTGATCGATTCGAAACGCATCGCGGAGTTGCCGTTGAACGGACGCAATCCGGTGTCGCTGCAACTGCTGGTGCCTGGCGTTGGGCGGCGCGGCGGGCGCGATCAACAGCAGAATGAAACCGTTTCGGTGAATGGGTCGGCTTTCCGGGGCAACAACTACGCGCTCGACGGCGGTGACAATCACGATCCCTTTTTCAATACGCCCGCGCCGTTCCCGAATCCCGACGCGCTGCAGGAGTTCTCTATCGAGACCAACGGCTATGGCGCCGATAAAGGCCGCAACGCCGGCGTGTTTGTGAGCGCCGTGACCAAGTCCGGAACCAACGCCTTTCATGGCAGCGCGTTTGAGTATCGTAAGGAGATTGGAACGGGCGCACTACTGGCGAACGGGTTCAGCCTCACGGCCGAAGTACTTTTCCGCGTGAGACTGAAAGTCCGCCAACGAAGTGAACTGCTTGTCCGCGGCGCTGGTGATTCTGGACTGGTCTTTCTTGCTAAGGCCGCTCTCGAAATCTTCATGGACGATGACGCTTCTAAACGGGATCAACCGCTTCTGGAACTCCAGGCACGACAGCGCGGCCAATCTAGCCTTGGCATTGTCTCTTACTCCGTAGAGATAGATCGGCCGGGGTTGAACATCGAATTGCCAATCCACTTCCAAATCGTCTCGATCCGCGATGGGGACGGAGCCGGCATGCGGCGAGTACCGGCTTAGTGTACTCGTGATGAAGTCGCCCAACATCTCATAGAAAAGATTCTGGATGACCTCCCGCTTGAAAGCCTGCATATTGCCGATCTTGGCTATCGTCTGGGCGAACTGGAGAAGGGACGGATACACACTCTCCGGTGAAGTTTCGAGAAAGAGCCGTCCACCATCCTCGGCGATTCCGTTCTCGGCGAGGATGCGGGAAAAAATTTTTCGCTTATTGGGTGTATCGATGTCGTAGGAGTAAGACAAGCGCAGGAGTGTAAGCCCGTGGTCAGAAATTCGAATGGGCGCTGCCGCCGATTTTGGCATGTCGAAGAATAGGTCGATCATGTCGCCGTCTTCGTGGAACAGCGGCGCCAATACCTGCACTATTCCCGGTCGTTTTTCGCGAAACGAGATATGGCGGTTGAAATCGGATCGGAGTGATTCCAGGATGTCCATCAATTGCCGCCCTCTTGAAATGGAAACGTCGACTGTGCGTCGCTCGGGAAGTACTCGTTCGCCTGGGCCGGACTGAAGTTTATCAGTTTCACAAAGTGCTGCAACGCCTCTTCGAATGACGCGTACGCATCAGTGCTCACCGCGTGGCGTTCCGGTCTCAGCCCAGCAGCTATATTGGCTTCGGTAGCCCGGTGGATGTGGTTGCCCCAGTGCGGATGATCCGGATCGAACGACCCGCCAAACACGCCGTGCAGCCCGTTGCAGCGGATCAGCGTGATTTCGCCCGTTCCGTTTTTGGGGTCGTATATGAGACCGATGAAGAAATTCTCCGGAAAATCGATACTGCGGCGCATGAAAGCGGTGAACTCGCCGTCCAGCCCGCTGGCCACAAGTCTCATGTCGTTGCGCGAGTGCGCGCCTGCCGGTTTCAGGTCCCTCTTCGGCGGATCGGAAATCGTCTTCTGGCACGAAATGAGTTCGTCGATTTCAGCTTGCGTGTAGCTCATTGCAGTAGCCAAGGGATCATTCGTCAGTGTCGCAGGAATTCCGCTCGCCCGCACGTTGATGAACCGATGGCGGAGCGCTGCTCTTTGATGCCGGGGTGGTCAGGCATCCATTTGGCATTGAGGACGGCGTCCATGCGTCGGAAGACACACAGTGGGAAGGACGACGTCGGGTACGTGCCGCGTTCGAAGAGGTCGCGGAAAACGTCGGCGGCGATGCCCCAGATGAGGGACACGATTTTGTTATTGGTGGCTTGGTCCACTTTTTGTTGGCCTTGGGGGTCTTGCGCGAGCGGACGACTGCATAGGGCGCATAGTGTTAATTATCTCGATTGCGGGAGGGGAATGGGGCCAGGCGCGCTGCTGTCAAACGAGTTTGGCTTAGCGGCTGAATCGCTCTTCCGCGGGAGGCGCGAAGCCCGTCAGCGAAGTGCACTGCTCGGCAGCAGGTGGCGGTACACGTTCCAGGTCTTTTCGACGGCGGATTGCCAGGTGAATTTTGCCGACCACTCCAGGCCTCGGGCGGCGAGTTCGTTGCGCAGGCCGGAGTTCTCCATGGTGGTCTGCAGGGCGGTAGCGAGTTCTTCGATGTTCTCGGGATCGACGTGGAGAGCGGCCTCGCCGGAGACTTCGGCGAGGGCGGAGCGATCGGACGTGATCACGGGAACGCCCCACGCCATAGCTTCGATGACGGGAATGCCGAAGCCTTCGTCGAGCGAGGGGAAGGCGAAGAGCGAGGCTTTCGAGTAGAGGTGTTCGAGTTCGCTCCGATTGATGTAGCCGGTAACCGAGATGTCTTCGCGGCGTGGCGATTCGGCGATGCGCTGGAGGATGCTCTCGGCCTCGAAACCCGCGGCGCCGGCGAGGATGAGTTTCCAACCGGGCGGTGAAAGTTCGAACGCTTCGACGAGGCGCGCGGTGTTTTTGCGTTTCTGAATCGAGCCGACGGAGAGCACCATCTTCTCGCGGCCTTGTTTGGATGGCTGTTCGGCGGGTCCGCGGACGCCGTGATGGACGACGTGGAGGCGCGCGCGCTCGACGTTGAGAAGCGACTCGACTTGATCGGCTGTGAATTGCGAGACACACACGATGGCGTCGGAGCGTTCGGCGGCGTGGCGAGCTTGATCGGCAAAGCGATCGCGGAACTCCTTGGTCGAATACTCGCCGGTGAGAACGAAGAGGTCGTGAAATGTCGTGACGGTGCGCCGGTGCTTCGTCGCGGGCACACGCTGGTTGAGCGCGTGGAAGACATCGGCGTTGCGCGGCGGGCCGGACTCGAACAAGGGACGACGGCGCGTGGCGCGGGGGATCGACTCGCGGAACGACCGGAGGAATCGATTGGGGCGGTAACAGAACGTGAAGCGCGCGTCGGGGTGAAGCGCGGGGAGGCCGTGCAGGATCTCGCGAGAGTAGACGCCGACGCCGGTGAGTTCGCGGCCGACCGAGTAGGTGGCGTCGAGGGCGATGTGCACTGCGCTATTGTCGCATCGCGGCGGCGGCGCGGCGAGGGAGTGCGCCGGCGAGCAGATCGTTGAGCGTGTGATCGCCGGCGCAGAAAACCTCTTCGAACGCGTCGAACTCGAGGGGCGCGGGATGGCCGGGACGGCCGGCGCGTTTGTCGAGCCACGCGTTGATGCGGATGGGAAGCGGCCGCAGCGATTCGGTGGGGCCGATGGACAGCGCGGAGAACTGCGTGGGGCCGGTGCGGGCGAGCAGATCGGAATCAGGGAACAGATCGCGCAGCATGTCGGCGGTTTCGATGAGAGCGAGATCGCGCGCTTGCGAGCCGTAGACGTCCTGCAGAACCTGATAGCCGGTGAGATTCACGATCGACAGGCGCGCGGGTTTGTTCCAGCGCGTGGCGAGGCGGAGGGCCATATCGCCGAGGTAGAGGAAACCGTTCTTGGACGTCAGGCCGGTGAGTTCGTCGGCGTTGGGTTGCTCTTCGCGGGCGGTGAGAGCCTGGTGGCGCTCCAGAGCGGCGCGGATGCCGCGGGCGAGCGGGAGGCAGTCGATATCCTCCTTGAGCAGATAACCGGCGGCGCCTTCGCGGACGGCGGCGAGCGCGAGCGGCTCTTCGGCGCGCGGAACGAGCATCAGCACGGGCGTGCGCGGAGCGGCCTCGCGGAGTTGCATGAAGGGTTGGAGCCCGGCGCCGTGAGAGCCGGTGGGATCAAGCAGGATGAGATCGTAGTGGTCGTGTTCGACCGATGCGGTTGCTTCGGAAATATTTTCGGCGTGGAAGAGATCGATGGGACGGGGGAGGATCTTTTCTTGCGGGTGCTCTTCGAGTTCATCGATGGCTTCCTGCATCAGGCCTGCGTCCCAGGCGTCCCGTTCTACGAGCAACAACCGCATATAGAAAGAAGTAGTGGCGCGGCGATCGAATTGTTCTCACACCGCGACCTGATATTCCTTCAACTTTCTGTAGAGAGTCGTGCTGCCGATGCCGAGCAGGCCGGCGGCCATCAAGCGATCGCCCTTCGTGAATTCGAGCGCGTTGAGAATCGCGCGGCGTTCCATTTCGATGAGGGGGAGAATCGGCATCTCAAGGAAGCGTGGATCGACAACGGGCATGGCGTCGAAGCTGCCGCCGGCGGCGGCGGTGGCGGAGAGCGCGATACCGGGGCCGCGGCGCGCGAAGATCTGATTTTGAATGGGGGAGGGGAGATCGTTGGAGTGAAGCAGCGGGCCGGTGTGGATGGCGGCCATCTGCTGAATCATGTTTTCGAGTTCGCGCACGTTGCCGGGCCACTCGTAGGAGAGCATGGAGTCCATGGCTTCCTGCGTGAAGGTGTAGCCGCTGCCGTACTTGCCGAGGAAGTGCTGCATGAGGAGCGGTATGTCTTCCTTACGCTCGCGAAGAGGCGCGAGGCGAACGGTGACGACGTTGAGACGATAGTAGAGATCGCGGCGGAAGGTGCCCTTCTCGACTTCCTTGGCGAGGTCGCGATTGGTGGCGGCGATGATGCGGAAGTCGGACTTGCGTGTTTGCAGCGCGCCGACGGGACGGAACTCTTTCTCTTGCAGCACGCGGAGCAGTTTGGCTTGGAGGTCGAGCGGGAGCTCGCCGATTTCGTCGAAGAAGGCCGTGCCTCCGTTGGCGGCTTCCAGGAGACCGATCTTGGCGGCGACGGCGCCGGTGAACGAACCCTTGGCGTGGCCGAAGAGTTCGCTTTCCATGAGCGGGCCGACGAAGGAAGAGCAGTCGATGGTGACGAAGGGGCCGACGGGATTGGCCGCGTGGATCGCGCGCGCAACCACTTCTTTACCGGTGCCGGTTTCGCCGAGGATCAGCGCTGGCCAGCGGCCGTGCGAGAGTTTGTCAACCATCCGTTGTACATGGCGGAGGCGCGGCGAGTTGCCGACTAGGATGGGTTCGGAAGGTTGCGGGTTGTGGGAGAAGAATGCCATTATTCGGTCCGGTTTGGGGCGCCCGTCCAAGTGCTCGACGAACGTCCTTATGTATGTAGTGTGTTGACGCTCCAATAAATCTACAGCGAATCGAAAATTTTCTATAGACCGCTGAAGGGGTAAGACGGCGTAAAACGATGCGGAGGGGGTTACCCGCATGTGGGGGTAGCGAGGCGAATACGAGGGTGTATGCCGGCGTAAGGTGACTTAGGGGTGGCTTTGGCGACGGCTCGGTTGAAAGTCAGGAGTATTGGTTGGGGAAGGTCCGCTCCCTTGCGGTCGCGGCTCGGCAGGGGGTGTCGTGTTGGGGAAGCGTCGAGGTGTTGGGTGGGGTTGTTGAGGATGTTGTGGAGTGTCGGCGTGATTTCTATTCGGCGTCGAAGGGGACGATGAAGGCGTTGGGAAATTTTTCGAGGACTTTTGTGAGCAGCTTGCGTGCATCGTCGATTGAAGACTCGCGGCCGACGAGGACGCGCCACGATTCGGCATGACCACCGGCGGGGTTCGGCTTGCGATAACGCACTTCGGTTTTTGGGTATTGCGCGCGAAGAGATTTTTCGAGTTGCTCGGCGCGCGGTTTGTCGCGGAGCGAAGAGACTTGAATCGTGAAGCGGCGGTTGCGTGTGTAGGAGCGAGGAGGATCGATGACGGTGACGCGAACTTTTGTGACGCCATCGCGAACGAGATCGATGTCGCGCGCGGCGGCGCGGGAGAGATCGATGATGCGTCCCTTCACGAAGGGACCGCGATCGGTGATGCGCACTTCGGTTTCCTTCTTCGTGTCGTCGCGTTTGACTCGCACCCACGTCTCGAAGGGAAGCGATTGATGCGCGGCGGTGTGCTTGTCCATGTCGAAGATTTCGCCGTTGGCCGCGCGGCGTCCGTGGTATGGATCGCCGTACCAACTTGCGATTCCCTCTTCGATGGAACCGATGCGCGCGACGGGAACACGCGTTGTCATTTTGCGCGATGAGCATGACGCGAGCGAGAGCGCGATGAGAGCGAGAGAGGCGCTCGACGCGAAAAATTTTCGTCCGCGCGAAAATTTTTTTTCGACGCTCGAAAGAGGCCTTCGCGATGACGCGCGCGGGAGGCGCGTTTTTGCACCGTGCGTTGGAAGGCCCGTCGTTATTGGCGCAAAACGCTCTCGGTTCATAAAAACATTTTCGCTCATCTATGTTTTTTTGCAAAGAGGCCCTTGCACGTCGAGTTCCAACACGCGAGCACGATGCATTTTTCTCTTGACGCGAGCGCGAAAACATCTTATATGTGGGACACGATGTGATCTCAACGAGATCGCTCAATTTTGATGTTAGGGAGAATCAATCGATGAAATACGCTACCGCAAAGAAAGCAGCAAAGAAGGCTCCGGCTAAGAAGGCTCCGGCTAAGAAAGCCGCCGCCAAGAAAGCCCCGGCCAAGAAGGCTGCCGCCAAGAAGAAGTAACCTCGCCTCTCCGATAGGAGAAAGCGAATAGCCAGTAGTAGAGAACAGCCCCGGGCAACCGGGGCTGAATCTTTTTTGGAGACCGATCTGTCGCGGTTGGGTGTGGCGTTGAGCCAACGAAGCGTCCGCGAGGGCTGTCTGTATGCTCCTTCATGAAGAGGGGTGGATGTGCGAAGCACCAGAACACGATATACTGCGATGCCATGCTTCCTGCCTACATCGAAAAGACGGCGCCGAATCCCTCGTCGAATCGCGCGCCCTGGTACGTGAACACCGCACCGAGCTACGCCGGTGTGTTTTTGTGGATCGTGTTTTATCAGACGCTCGCCGTCGGAACAATCGACCGCGCGAGTCTCGGCGTCTGCATAGCGGCGCTGGCTGTCGCGGCCGCATTGAGCTACGCGCTCTTCTACTACGTCCCCGGCATGTTAGGCATGAAGACGGGATTGCCGCTCTACGTCGTCGGCAGTTCGACGTTCGGAACAGCGGGCGGATATTTGATGCCCGGTTTGTTGATGGGCTTGTTGCAGTTGGGCTGGTTCGCTGTGGGCACGTCGGCGGCGACGGGGTTCATTTTAAAAGCGGTGGGATCGACGGCGACATCGGGTTCGGGGCCGTTCATCGGGGTTGCGGTGGCGTGGGGATTGGTGATGGCCTACATCGGCGTGAAGGGCATTCAGTATGTCGCGCGGGCGTCGCTGTTTTTGAATGCGATTCCGCTGGTGATGATTTTGATTGTGTTCTTCAACACGTCGGGCGGCATCGGTCAACACAAGCCCGCGGGCGACGATTCGCTTGGCGCATTCCTCACGATCGTGCAAACGGTGATTGGGTTCTTCGCGACAGCGGGCGCGGCGGGCGTGGACTTCGGCATGAACTCGCGCAATGAAAACGATGTGAAGATGGGCGGGTTGACGGGCATTGGGCTTGCGATTCTTGTCGCGGGCGGATTGCCGTTGCTGTCCGTCGCCGGCGCGCGTGCATTGAATCCGAATCTGGCGGGCTTCACGTACGTGGATGTGTTGAACGCGCAAGGCGGCACGCTGGCCGCGGCGATGTTCGGGTTGTTCGCGGTGGCGTCGATCACGCCGGCGTGCTTCTGCGCGTTCATCGCGGGCAACAGTTTCTCGACGATGATTCCGGGCGTGCCGCGTGCGTCGTCGACGATGCTGGGCGCAGCGGTGGCGGTGGTGCTTGCGGTGACGGGCGCGGCGGACAATCTGGTTTCCGTGTTCGGACTTGTCGGCGCGTCGTTCGGACCGATTGTGGGCGCGATGGTGGCCGACTACTTCCTCTCGGGACGCGAGTGGGCCGGGCCGCGCGAGGGCATCAACTGGGTGGGTTATGGCGCGTGGGCGGTTGGCTTCGCGGTTGGTATTCAGTCGACGTATCAACCGGCGGCAGTGTTGAGTTTTGTCGCGGGACTGGGTGTCTACACGGTGCTTGCGAAGGCTGGGTTGCAGCCGAAGTCCGTGGGGAAGGCGAAGGCGAACGGCGCGGCGGCGTAGTTCTTCCACGCGGGCGTGTGGCTCGATTGAGGCGCACGCCCGTTTGCTTTTTGGAAACGTACAATTGAGGTATGGCCGAATCGATCATTCTTCGCGATCCCGAGATCATGAGCGGGATGCCTTGCTTTCGGGGCACGCGAGTGCCCTTCAAGAATTTGATTGACTATCTTGAAGGTGGGTACACCATCGACGAGTTTCTTCTCGATTTTCCGACGGTAGATCGAAAGATGGCCCTTCAAGCGCTCGAAGAGGCGAAAGAGTCTCTGCTCGCCGCGATCGCATGAAGGTCCTTCTCGATGAATGCATTCCCTCGCGCTTCCGGCGGTACTTCAAGACACATGAAGTGCACAGTGTGGAGTGGGCCGGATTCGAGGGCCTAAAGAACGGTCGACTTCTGACTGCCGCCGAGCAAGCTGGCTACGAGGTTCTGTTGTCCGTTGACCAAGGCCTCGCTACACAACAAAATCTCGATCATCGCCAGATTGCGATCCTGATCGCGCAGGCGCCGACGAACAAGATCGACGATCTTGTTGCTTTCATGACCAAAATTCTGGATGGCCTGGAACGAATCGCACCAGGAACGGTGCTTATCATCGATTAGCCTCGCCTAACGCCGCTCTTTCGCCCTCGGGCGTTTGCCTTCGAACGGGTTTTTCGAGAACTTCGACTTAACGACAATCGGCGTGCCTTGAAAGCCGAAGGCTTTGCGCAGGCGATTGACGAGTTGGCGTTCGGCGGAGAAGTGGAGATCGGAGCGGCGATCGGGGAAGACGACAAACGTCGGCGGGCGGATGGACGCCTGCGTGATGTACTTGATCTTCGTATCGGGTTCGAGGATGAGACCGGTGGAGAAGCGATTCAACTCGCCGGTGCCGACGCGGTGCGAAGACCACTTGTGCGCTTCGCGAATCATGTCGAAGAGTTTGCCGACGCCTTGGCCGGTCTTGGCCGAGACAATCGCCACCTGCGCGTACTCGAGGAACTTCAGTTCGTAGCGCAGATTTTCTTCGAACGCTTTTTTGTCGGGGTTCTTGACGGCGTCCCACTTGTTGACGACGACGATGAGCGCGCGTCCGCCTTCGTGCGCGTAGCCGGCGATGGTGGCGTCCTGGCCGAGCGGGCCTTCGGTTGCGTCGACGATGAGCAGCACGACGTGGGCCATGCGGATGTGACGCCGCGCCATGACGACGCTGAGTTTTTCGGCCATCTCATGCGTCTTGCCTTTGCGGCGAATGCCGGCGGTGTCCATGAAGACGAAGTCGACGCCGTCGCGGGTGAGGGTTTCATCGACCGTATCGCGCGTGGTGCCGGCGATGGGCGAAACGATGGCGCGCTCTTCGCCGACGAGTGCGTTGATGAGCGTCGATTTGCCGACGTTGGGGCGGCCGATGATCGAGACCTTGATCGATGGGCGCTTCCCTTCGGGCTCTGCCTCTTCGTCCTTGTGGCGCTGGAAATCGCGCGTGACGTGGTTGAGCAGATCGAAGATGCCGAGCTTGTGTTCGGCGGAGACGGGCATGACGGTGTCGATGCCGAGCTCGTGGAACTCGTGGACGAGGTTGTCACTCTTGGCCGTGTCGATTTTGTTGACGGCGAGGGTGACGGGTTTGTTCAAGCGGCGGAGGAGTTGCGCGAGTTCGCGGTCGGCGGAGGTGATCTCGGTGCGGCCGTCGATGAGGAAGATGATTTGCGCGGCGGAGTCGAGGGCGACGCGGGCCTGCTTGAGGATCTGCGACGGGATGAGGGCTTTGTCATCGGGGATAATGCCGCCGGTGTCGATGATTTCGAAGCGGCGTCCGAAGTGGACGGCGATGCCGCTGATGCGGTCGCGCGTGATGCCGGGTTCGTCGCCGACGATGGAGCGGCGGGAGCCGGTGATTGCGTTGAAGAGCGTGGACTTGCCCACGTTGGGTCTGCCGACAATAACGACGACCGGCAGAGTTTGGGATACAGCCATGTTCTTTCAGGGTATCAGGGGGCGACGGGGATGGAGGCGAACGCGATTCCGCCACAAGACAACTGCGAGGTGAAGATCGATACGTTTCGGGGGATTGTCACGTTGATCTGATAGATGCCGGCGAAGCCCGGCGCGAGTGCGATGTCGACGGCGGGATCTGGGAAGCGAGACATTGTGCAGAACGGCGGATTTGTGACGCGGGCCGGTGGATTGGCGGGCGCGGGAAAGCCGTCGGGGATGGCGGTGTCGACCGCGCCGAAGCCGACGCCGTAGAGGTGGATTGTCTCGTGAGAGCGCGCGGGATTTGCGCCGGAGACGATGCCCGTGAAGCCTTCGTGAAAGACTAGGGGCTGGCCGTTGGATGCTGGGAATGTTGCGGGAAGGAAGCGCGCTTGGCGTTGGCGGACGGCGGTGTTGAGTTCGGTTGAGAGCAGCTTTCCGATAGATACGCTAAGTCGTGTGGTGTCGTTCGGAAGCGAATGCGGCACTTGGAAGACGACGCCCGCTGGGTCGACCGAAACGATGGGCGCGGGCTGGCCGTCGATGCTGACGCGCAGGCCATTGAGTTCGGCGGGGAGCGGGAACGAGGACTGCGCAGATTGGACCGGAAGCGGACCGCGCAGAACGTGGAGCGATCCAGGGACGATGGCTTCGGTGGCGGTAGAGGTGAAGAGTCCGCGCAGGCGAGTGAAGACGATTCGATTTTCGAGCGAGGGGAGATCGATGCGGACGATTTGCAATCGTGCGTTGACAACGTAGGCGACGTTTCCATTAGCGGATTCGATGACGTCGGTCACTTCGCCGTCGTAGAGCTGGCGGCGCCGCCCAGAAGCGATTTCGTAGTCAAACGCACGGCCGTTTTCGATGAAGACGACACGGCCGGCGACGCTGGCGAACGAGACGCGGGCGCCGGAGTCGCTAATGGGGTAGATGGAATTCGAGGCGAGATGGAGCAGCCCGATGCCGCGTGGTTCAGCCTGGTAAGCGACGTGAGTTCCGATGCTGTTGATCGCAGCGTCTACGATTTCCGGATTGAATGGAAAGGCAAGGCGGCGGGCGCCGCCCTGACGGCTCCAGATAACGACGCCTTTGGAGTCGGGTGTGGCGCGATTGATCACGCGGCCGTCGTCGGTTACGGCGTAGCGGAAAGTTTGAGTCGCGAGGCCGGTGTCGATATCGTCACCGTTTTCAAGATCGGCCAGATGCCGATACTGTTCGTTGATGCCGATGGACACGCGCCTGCCAGCGTGGAACAGGAAGCGGCCATTGGCGCTAAGCGAGCCGAAGCCGCCAAAGCCCGTGCGTCGTCCGTCTGCCCGAAAAACGTCGGCGCTAGTATAGTTCGGGTATGGGATGCAGGAACTGCCGCCGCCGCATCGGAAGGTGTATTGGCCAATGACGGTCTGTCCATTGGCGCTCACGGCAGGGCTAAGGTATCGTCGGTCGAATATATAAAAGAGCAGGTCTCGCGGCGGGTCGGAGAGAAACGGTTCGAGGCGATTCTCGCTCAACCGATAGACGCCGCCGATCTCAGGGGAATCGTTGATGCGAAAGTAGACCAGATAACCGTCGTCAGTAGTGGCGAGATCGCTGATAACAGGGATCTGCGCGAGGACTGCGAAGAGGCTCGCGGTCAAGATGTGGGAAAATAGTCTTAGTTTGCAGTCCAACAATCCCTCCTCCTTCATCCGCAACATAGCCATTATTGCCCACGTCGATCACGGAAAGACAACCCTAGTCGACTCGATGTTTCGCCAAAGCGGTATCTACCGCGACAACGAAGCGCAGGCCGAACGCGCCATGGATTCGAACGATCTCGAACGCGAGCGCGGCATTACGATTCTCGCCAAGACGACGGGCGTCCAGTACAAAGACTACAAGATCAACATCGTCGACACGCCGGGTCACAGCGACTTTGGCGGCGAGGTGGAACGCGCGTTGAAGATTATCGACGGCGTGATTCTGCTCGTCGACGCCAGCGAAGGGCCGTTGCCGCAGACGCGCTACGTGCTGATGAAATCACTGGAGGCAAAGCTGACGCCGGTGGTGGTGATCAACAAGATCGACCGTCCCGACGCGCGCGTGCAGGAGGTCCTGAACGAAGTCTATGACTTGTTCATCGATCTCGACGCAACCGAAGATCAGCTCGATTTTCCGGTGATCTACACCAATGGCAAGTTGGGTATCGCCAAGATGTCGCTCGACGATCCGTCGGAGAATTTGCAGCCGCTGTTTGAGACGATCATCAAGACGGTGCCGGCGCCGAAGGGCAATCCGGACGCGATTCTGCAGTTGCTGGTTGCCAATCTCGACTACTCCGATTATCTGGGCCGGCTGGCGATTGGCCGCGTGTTCAACGGCACGTTGAAGCTGGGCGACGATGTGTCGATTTGCAAGCTGGATGGCAGCATCCAGAAGACGCGCATCACGAAGATGTATTCGTTCCAGGGCTTGAAGCGCGTGGAAGAGACGCTGGCCGTACCGGGATCGGTGCTGGCGATCGCGGGCGTGGAAGGTATCACGATCGGCGAGACGGTGTCGGCGGCGGAAGAGCCGAAGCCGCTGCCGAAAATCAAGATCGACGAACCGACGATCGCGATGACGTTCACGATCAATACGTCGCCGTTTGTGGGGCGCGAGGGGCAGTTCGTGACGTCGCGGAATCTGCGCGACCGGCTGGACAAAGAGCTGCTGACGAATGTGTCGATCAAGGTCGAGGAAGCGGGCGGGCCGGACTCGTTTAAGGTCATGGGCCGCGGGGAACTGCAGCTTGCGATTTTGATCGAAATGATGCGGCGCGAGGGTTTCGAACTGGCCGTGGGCCGGCCGGAGATCATCACCAAGAAAGTCGACGGCGTGGTGATGGAGCCGCAGGAGTTGATGACGATCGACTGCCCCGAGGCGTTTGTCGGCGTAGTGATGGAGCGGCTGGGCGCGCGCAAAGGCAAGATGGCGAAGATGATCAATCACGGCTCCGGCCGGGTGCGGTTGGAGTTCCTGATTCCTTCGCGCGGGTTGATCGGCATTCGCGGAGAACTACTGACCGAGACGCGCGGCACGGCGATTTTGCACTCGCTGTTTGATAGCTACATTGAGTGGCAGGGTGATATTGAAAGCCGGCCGACGGGATCGTTGATTGCGGATCGCGCGGGCAAGACGACGCCGTACGCGATTCAGAACTTGCAGGAGCGCGGCATTATTTTCATTCAGCCGGCGACGGATGTTTACGAAGGGCAGCTTGTTGGAGAACATGCGCGCGGCAACGATCTCGACGTCAACATCGTGAAGGAAAAGAAGCTGACGAACATGCGGTCGTCGACGGCGGATGAAGCGGTGCGGATTGTGCCGCCGAAGGTGATGAATCTGGAAGCGGCGATTGAGTTCATTAAGGACGATGAGCTGGTGGAAGTGACGCCGGCGTCGATTCGGCTGCGGAAGAAGATACTCAAAGCGAATATGCGGTAGCTGAGATTTTTCGGCTGGCGCGGCCACTCTATTGATGTGGGCGCGTTATTCGATATCGATGCGGCGTTGAAGCACCTGTTTTCGCTGGGGCCGACGTTTGTGATGGACCGGATGTCGGGCGGCGTAGCCGTGCGCGAGTATTTGAATTTGGAATTGCCCGCCGTTTTGAAGCGGCGCGTTGACATGCTGTCGCGGCTTGTCGACGAGTCGGTTCTGCATGTTGAGTTTCAATGCCGGAACGATCCGCGCATGGGGAAGCGGATGGCGGTGTATCATGCTCTGCTGGCCGAGCGGTATGACGAGGTGCGGAGCATCGTGCTTTACTTCGGGCGGGCGCCGTTGCGCATGGCGCGCGGGATGTCGACCCGGCAAATGAAGTTTGACTACGAGTTGATCGACATTCGCGAGTTCGATCCGATGGAACTTCTCAAAACAGGACGGGATACCGATTGCGTGCTCGCGTTTCTCGCGGCGCGCAGTGACGCGGAGTTCAAGAGCGTCTTGTCGCACGCGGCGAGACTTCCGGCGGATATTCGTTGGCGCGCGTTGGCGCTTCTGGTGGTTTTGTCGGAACTTCGGCCGCTGCCGCGATATGTGAAACTGGAGTTGAATCGTATGGATACGCGAATCCGATTACGGGACGATGGCTTGCTGGTGCAGTTCCGCCGGGAGTGGATGGCGGAAGGGCGGCGAGAAGGCAAGCGAGAAGGCAAGCTTGAGGGTGTGCTCGAAGGCATGCGGACTTTGCTACGCGGCACGCTGGAAGGCAAGTTCGGCCGCATCCCTAGTTGGGCGTCCGAGCGAATCAAGTCGAGCAATCGGGCGCAGTTGAATCGCTGGAGCCGTAAGGCCGCGACGGCTGAGTCGATTGAACGGGTGCTTGGGCCGCGCGGCTAGGCTGCGCTGCCGTGACACCGCTGCGGTCTTACGATTGCAAAAGTGAACGATCCCAGCGGCGGGGTTATGCTCCGTTCGACCACGTGTGACTTTGCTCGCGAATTCGTCACGGCCCGTCGCGACAGGGACCGTTGAAGGCTACGGCGAGTTCGTCTTCCGGTTCGATGAAGATCCGCCTGCGACGCTTGCGCGGTTTGTTAAAGTAACCCTGATGCTCTCCCGCCGCCAGTTATTTCCCGTCCTTGCCGCCGCTGCGCTGAAGGCCCAGCCGAAGCGCCCCAACATCATCTTCATCATGTCGGACGATCACGCTTCGCACGCCATCTCGGCTTACGGCAGCAAGATCAACAAGACGCCGAACATCGACCGCATTGCCAACGAGGGCATGCGGTTCGCCAACTGCTTTGTCACCAATTCGATCTGCACGCCGTCGCGCGGCGTGATCATGACGGGCCTCTATTCGCATCTGTCGGGCATTAAGACGCTCGCCGACAAGATCGATCCCGACAAGCCGAACGTCGCTAAGTATTTGAAGGCCGCGGGCTATCAGACCGCGATGATCGGCAAGTGGCACCTGGTCACGAATCCCGCGGGCTTTGACTACTGGCGAATCCTTCCGGGCCAGGGCTTGTACAACGACCCCGTCTTCATCGAGATGAACGGCGAGCGCAAGAAGTACACGGGCTATTGCACCGATCTGATCGGAGACTTCACGCTCGATTGGCTACAGAAGCGAGACCGCTCGAAGCCATTCTTCGTGATGTGTCACCACAAGGCGCCGCATCGCGAATGGACGCCATCGGCGAAGTACAAAGACCTGTTCAAAGACGTCACAATTCCCGAACCGGACAATCTCTACGACGAACACAAGGGACGCGCGGGCGCGGCGGAGCGATCGCGCATGCGCGTCGGCCAGGATAACACCAAGACCGATCTGAAGATGGACCCGCCGCCGGGGCTGGAAGGCAACGCGCTGCGCAAGTGGGCGTATCAGGTCTACATCAAAGACTATTTACGCTGCGTGCAGTCGGTGGACGACAACGTCGGGCGCGTGCTTGACTATCTCGACAAAGACGGCATCGCCAACGACACGATCATCATCTACAACTCCGATCAGGGCTTCTTCCTCGGCGATCATGGGTGGTTCGATAAACGCTTCATGTACGAAGAGTGCCTGCGCACTCCGCTGCTGGTTCGCTGGCCGGGGCACACCAAACCAGGTTCGGTGAATCGCGATATGGCGTTGAATCTCGACTTCGCGCCGACGTTTCTCGATTGCGCGGGCGCTCCGCGCGCCACTGAGATGCAGGGCGAGAGTTTGAAGCCGGTGCTCGAAGGCAAAACGCCGAAATCGTGGCGGCAGGAGATGTACTACCGGTACTGGATGCACCTCGGCGGTGGCCACAGCGTGACCGCGAATTACGGCATCCGCACGCACCGGTACAAGTTGATTTACTACTACGGCAAGGCGCTTGGTTCGGCCGGAGCGGTCGACCAGAACACGCCGCCCGAGTGGGAGTTCTACGATTTGCAGAAAGATCCGCGCGAGATGCGGAACGCGTATTCGGATAAGGCGTATCAGAAGGTGATTGCGGATCTGAAGGTACGTCTGGCGAAACTGCAGGAGAAGTACAAAGACACGCCCGCGTGACCTGAGTCACGGAAATCCAGGCGTCGCGGCCTCATGATAAGGGCATGAGCAAGAACGGCTGGACGCGGCGCCTCCTTCCTGACTCCTCGCAACGCGTCCGGCGGCTGGTGCAGTTGGCGCGTTGATCGCCCGCCCGGCGCGGAAGGCTGGCTGCCGATCGACGGGATGATGAATACGAGCCTGTGGTTGCAGTCGGGCATCGTGCCGGTGATTCATCCAGCGGCGATGGTGCTGTTTCTCGCGTTTCTGACGATTTCGCTCCTCTTTCGAAAAGCGTTCCGCGGGTGGCGGCGGACTACACCGCGACTTGATCAAGAACGCCGAGATTCGCCGGTACCTCGTGCGGTTCTCTCAGGCTGGACGCCTCCGGGAGCTCACGGACGCCGAAGTGGATGCTCGGTCGACTGCGATTGCCACGGGTGGGAAGTGTGAATCCGCTGACTCCGATGTATTGGCCCTCGCTGACCTCAGTGGGGTACGAACTCTGGCGACGGACGATAAACCGTTAATGAGGGATTTCAAGAATCCAGCCATCCTCGATCAGAGTTCGCCTGGAGCCATCTACACGAAGCCCCAGCGACATCGGCTCCTTCTGAAACACACGCCCTCCTGCGGCCTCAAGTCGAAATAGGCCCCACTCCTGCTACCCTAAAACATGCGCATCCTCCGCTACGAGACAAAGAGCGGGATCGCGGTCAGCCGAACAACGTCCAAAGCGCCATTCCGGCGCGGACTCACTCCACTCCTTCGCAAGCTTGACCGCGTCCGCGGCTTCTATCTTTCCTCGGGATACGAGTATCCCGGGCGGTATTCGCGCTGGGACATTGCAGCCATTGAGCCGCCGCTGGAGATTATCTCGTGGGGACCGCGCGTCGCGTTTCGCCCGCTGAACGCTCGTGGGCGCGCGCTGTGCCGGATCATCGGCGCAACGCTCGAAAATCATCCACACTGGGAATCGTTTGCCGCCGACGCCACCGGCATTACCGCGCGCTTAAGGCCGTTGCCGGCGCTGTTCTCCGAAGAAGAACGCTCTAAACAGCCCTCCGTGTTTTCGATGCTGCGCGCGTTGATCGAAGAGTTCCGCCACCCCGAAGACTCCAAGCTCTCGCTGGTCGGCGCGTTCGGCTACGATCTGCTGTTTCAGTTCGATCCGATCCAACTAAAGCTGCCGCGCGATGACCGCAAGGACCTCCACCTCTACTTCTGCGACGACATCTACTACATGGATCGCAAAAAGGAGGTCATCGAACGCTACCAGTACGACTTCACGCTCGGCGATCTCTCAACCGCCGGGCTTGACCGCGCCAGCACGCCGATTCCGCGCCCTCGCACACGCAAGGCCGCGCCGATCACGAGCAACCACAAACCGGCTGAGTACATGGCCAATGTCGAGAAAGTTCGCGCGGGCATGAAGCAGGGCGACTTCTACGAAGTGGTGCTGCGGCAGACGTTCCAGACGACATATTCGAAGAGCCCGTCGAAATTGTTTGAAACAATTCAGAAGGCATCTCCGAGCCCGTACGAGTTCATCCTGCAGCTTGGCGAAGAACAGTTGATCGGCGCGTCGCCGGAGATGTTCGTGCGCGTGGAAGGTCCTCGTGTTGAAACGTGTCCGATCTCGGGTACGGCGCGGCGGACGGGCGATCCGATGGTCGATGCCGAGAATATTAAGCAGTTGCTGATGTCGCCGAAGGAAGAATCGGAACTGACGATGTGTACCGATGTCGACCGCAACGATAAGTCGCGTGTGTGCGTGCCGGGATCGGTGAAGATCATCGGGCGCCGTCTGATCGAGAGCTACGTCGGCCTGTTCCATACGGTCGATCATGTCGAAGGCGTGTTGAAGTCAGACTTCGATGCGATCGATGCGTTTTTGTCGCACATGTGGGCCGTTACGCTGATCGGCGCGCCGAAGAAGGCGGCGTCGCAAGCGATCGAAAACCTGGAAAAAGACGCGCGCGGCTGGTATGGCGGCGCGGTCGGGATGGTATCGCTGAACGGCGACATCAACACCGGTATCACGATCCGCACGGTGCATTTGAAGGACGGATTTGCCTACTATTCCGCCGGTGCGACGATCCTTTACGACTCCGATCCGGCCGCCGAAGAGCAAGAGACGCGCATCAAGGCCACTGGCTTCTTTCGCGCGTTGGCGCGCAAGGGCGCAAACAGCGCCGACGCCGAAAAGCGGGCGCCGGTCGGCGAAGGCCTGAAGATGCTGCTGGTCGACAACGACGACTGCTTCATTCAAACGTTGGCCAACTACGCGAGCCAGACCGGCGCCGAGATCGTCACGTACCGCTCGGGTATTCCGGAATCGCTGATCGAGCGGATCGATCCCGACCTTATCCTCGTCTCGCCCGGGCCGGGCCGTCCCGCAGACTTCGGCGTGCCGAAGTTGGTGCAGTTCGCGGCGCGCGCTGGGTATCCGGTGTTCGGCGTTTGCCTGGGCCTGCAAGGGATTGTCGAAGCGTTCGGCGGCGAACTCGGCGTACTGGATTACCCGATGCACGGCAAGCCGTCCAAGGTTCGGCACTTCAATAAGGGTGCCTTCGTGGGACTGCCGGAAACGATCAAGGCCGGGCGCTACCACTCGCTCTACGCAATTCGGGAAAAACTGCCGGCCGAACTGGAAATCACCGCCGAGAGCGAAGACGGCGTGATTATGGGTGTGCGGCATCGGGAGTTACCGATCGAAGCGGTGCAGTTCCATCCCGAATCGCTGCTGACGCTCGAAGGCAACGCGGGCCTGCGGCTGATCGAAAACATCATCCGCATCCACGGACACGCAAAGGCGAGGCGATGCGCAGCCCAATAAAGTGGGTGCTGTTCCTCTCCGTCTTCCTGCTGACAGCCGCGACTTCGATCAACTTTTGCGGCACGCTATTCGGGTGCGGCTGCCAGGGGTTCTGGGGCGCGGCGGCCGATCATTGCAATATCCGTAACCAGGTAGGCCCCCATTGTCCCTGGTGTACCCATGGTGGAGCGGGGTTCGTTTTGAGCATGGTACCAGTGTTTGTTACGCAAGGCTGGGTGGTATGGCGAAACAACGCGTGGACCCTGCAAATACGGGCTTTGGCGGCGCTAGCGGCGTATCCGCTGGTTGGTGGCGCAATCGGTTTCCCTGTAGGATGGTTGCAGGGGTACTGGAACCGGTAGCTGTTGCCCCGATAGCCCGCTGGTTCCATACTGGATTGCAGAGGCTGGAACCTTTTTCATGGACCTAACGGATTTGACCTACGTGCTGTTCGTCGTGCTTTGCGCGCTGCTTGCGATCAATATTTCAAGCGGCGGCGGCGGCGGAAAGCGGTCGCGTCTACCCGTTGCAATTTGATGACGGACGTTGCGGTCATTGGCGGGGGCCTGGCGGGCCTTGCGGCTGCCGCGGCGCTCGGGGGCGCTGGTTTCAAAGTAGAGCTGTTGGAGATGCGGCCGTTCTTGGGCGGGCGGGCCACATCGTACGGACTTCCCGACGGGGAAGTAATCGACAACTGCCAGCATGTGTTGCTGCGGTGTTGTGTGAATCTCCTCGACTTCTACCGGCGAATGGGTGTGTCGGAGAAGGTGCGTTTCTTTTCCGAAATCCCGTTCATCGAACCGGGCGGGCGGGTTTCCGTCTTCAAGCGCGGCATGTTGCCCGCGCCGCTGCATTTCACAGAGTGTTTTCTCGGCCTGCCGTTTCTCACACTGAGGGACAAGCTCGCGATCGGCCGCGCGTTCCTGGCAATCCTGCGCGAGCGTGACCGCGCGGATCTTGAATCGATCTCGATGCTCGATTGGCTGCGGGAGAAGAAGCAGACACAAGGCGCGATCGACCGGTTCTGGCGGCAAGTACTGGTCAGCGCGATCAACGAAGAGCTGGACCGCATGGCCGCGTCGCACGGCTTTCAAGTATTCCGGCTTGGCTTTATGGCAACGTGCGATTCCTACGAGATGGGCGTGCCCGATGTGCCGCTGGGCGAGTTGTATTCGGCCGATGCGTGGCAGCGGGCCGGTGATGTGAGTATCCGATTCCGTGCGGGCGTCGAGCGGCTCGACATTGCCGATGGGCGCGTGCGTGCGGCGATGGTTGGCGAAGAGCCCGTCGAAGCGCGGGCGTTCGTTTCGGCGGTGCCGTTCGAACGCGCCGGCGCGCTGATTCCCGGCATCGACGTTTCGAAGTTCACGCACTCTTCGATTACCGGAATCCATCTGTGGTTCGACCGCCCGGTGACGGCGTTGGAGAATGCCACGCTGCTTGATCGCACGATCCAGTGGTTCTTCAACAAAGACGGCGGCACGTATTTGCAGCTTGTCGTCAGCGCGTCGCATTCGCTGGTTGAGATGCCGAGGCAGGAGGTGATCGACCTGGCTGTACGCGAGTTGCGCGAGTTTCTTCCGGCGGCACGCGAGGCGCAAGTCGTGAAGGCGCATGTTGTGAAGGAAGTGCGCGCGACGTACTCGGCGATACCAGGGCTGGCGCCGCACCGGCCATCGCAGAAGACGGGCGTAGAGAACCTGTTTCTGGCCGGCGATTGGACCGACTCCGGCTGGCCCGCGACGATGGAAGGCGCGGTGCGCAGCGGCTACAAAGCTGCCGAGTTTACAGCGGCGTCGTTGGGGCGTCCGGCCAAGTTCCTGCTGAAGGACATAAAATAGAAGTCATATGTTGTCGCGCTCGTTGTTCCTTCTCACAATCGCCTCGGGGCTGTTGCTCGCCGATCCGCCGATGACGCGTCTGCGCGTTGAAATTCGCAAGGCGGGGAACGAAAAGCCCATCGAACGCGCCAGCGTAATCGTCCGGTTTGTCGAAGGGCGCTCGGTCGTCAAGCTCGGCAAGAAGATCATGACGACGTATCAGATGCGCACCAACCAGGACGGCATCGCAACGATTCCGCCGATTCCGCAGGGGAAAATTCAGGTGCAGGTGATCGCGAAGGGCTTCCAGACGTTCGGGCAGATCTACGATGTCGCCGAAGAAGAGAAGACC
>VFZW01000032.1 GCA_016871055.1 Acidobacteriota bacterium | reverse complement strand
GGAACGGAGCCCCGACCTCCTTCACATGGAAGGCCTCCGCAGACGTTATCCTCGACAAGGTGCGCCTTTGTAAAGAATTATCCAAGACAGGAGACTAGATCCCGCTACCACGGCCTTTGCGCGCTGGATCTTTGCCCAAAGCGTGGGGTAGCCTCCCCTTCGCTGCGCATGGCCTGTTCCTGGTTCGATAATACGGTTTAACGCCGCGGCGGTCCCGGCGGCACCCGCTGCACCAACCCGCCGCCTGTTTGCACAATCCGCTCCATCTCGTCTAGTTCCGACGCCAGGAAGTCCGTGAAATTTTCAACGCCGGTTTCGGTGACGGCCACCACATCCTCAAACCGAATGTAGAGCTTCTCATCCGGCACCCAGAGTTGCGGATCGATCGAGAACACATGCCCCGGTTTGAGCGGGCCGCCGCTGTAGGGGCCATCGTCATGCACCGCCAAGCCCACGGGATGCGAGAACACGCCGCCGCCGCGGTCGACTAACTCGCGCGCGGCGTCGAGGTAGTTCTGTTTCGAAAACTTCGTGCGCGCGAAGACCGGCTCCATCGCCACCTTCGCTTCATCCATGATCTGCTTCGCCGTGACGCCAGGGCGGATGCGCTTGATGATCGCGTTCCGGTATTCGAGCACGAACTGCAACAGCTCGCGCTGCACCGGTGAGTACTTGCCGCTCACGGGCCACATGCGCGTCACGTCGCTGGTGTAGTAATGAAAATCGGGCGCGAAGTCCATCAGCACCAACTGGCCGTTGTCGAGCTTCGACATGTTGCGGTAGTAGTGCGCGTTCCATATATTCGCGGTGCCGGCGGCGGTGATCGATCGATACCCCTCCAGCCGCGCGCCGTTGACGAGGAACACATACCGCGCGGCGGCGTCGAGCTCGTACTCGCTCATTCCCGACTTCGTACTCTTCATCGCTTCGAGAATTCCCTGTCCGGCGATCTGCGAGGCGCGGCGGATGAGCGCCACCTCGCGCGGGCTTTTCACACTACGCAGTTCGTCGAGCACCGGCGTGAGGTCGGCGATCTTCGCTCGCGGGAATCGAGTCGCGAGCATCGAGGCGAACTGCATCTCGCGCGGAATGCGGCTGTCCCACGGATCGTTCAACACCGCGGTATTCGCCGCTTGCAACTCGAAGCGGCTCTGCGCGGAACCTTCGCTTGGCGAGAGCAGCGTGTAGATCGTCAACGGCGGTGGATTGCGGCCTGGCGGAATATTAAGCCAGTTGCTGGCGCGCATGACGTCGTTGTCGAGCGCGTCGTCGACGCCTGTGAGCGCTTTCAGTTGATCGGCGTCTTCAGCCGAGAGTACACGGCCTTCGCTGGCTTCAAGCCGCTGATTGCGCCTGGGAACAAATAGGGTCGCCTTCCGCGAGCGGCCATCGAGCAAAAAATACGAATGCGGCGTCTCCAGCCCGCAGAGGTAGTAGAACTCGTTGGTCTGGCGCGGCATGTTGTAGCCGGGCGTGAGCGAGACGCCTTGCACAACGGCGACGGCTTGGTTGCCGATCTTGTCATAGACCTTCGCCCAACGCGCCTTGAACTCTTCAGGCGGAAAGTCGGTTTGAAACCACTGCGCGTGGAGAGAAAGAGCGGCGAAGAAAAGAAGTCGCATAAGTTATTGTCCGAACAACGCGAAGGTGAAGACATCGCTCTCGGCGGCAATGGCGACGTATTGCTTGCCGTCGATCATGTACGTGATCGGTGACGCGAACAGGCTGCGCCCGGTGGAGAAATGCCACAGGTCCTTGCCGGTCTTCGCATCGACGGCGACGAGGTTGCCGTCGTCGTCACCGCTGAAGACAACGCCGCCCGCGGTCGACACGGTGCCGGCCCACATCACGCCCGGCCCCGGCATGGCGTACTCCCACTTAATGTCGCCGCTGACGGCGTCGAGAGCGCGCAGGTAAAACTTGCCGGGCTCGGTGGGAATGCCCTCGTTGCCGGTGCCGCGAAATCCCGAGTTCGGCACGGGTTCTTTGGCGGAGGCGATGATGATATCGCACTGCTCCAGCGTCACGACGTACAGAAGGCCCGTCGCGGGGTTGTAGCTCGGCGACATCCAATTCGAACCGCCGCGCACCGACGGGCAAACCTTGGTGCCGGCGGGCGTAGGTATCTTTTCGGGGATGATCTTCGGGCGGCCCTTGTCGTCGAGCCCGGTTGTCCAATCGAGCTTCTTGACGAACGGCTTGGCGTGCAGGAACTCGCCGGTTACCCGGTCGAGCACGTAGTAAAAGCCGTTGCGGTTCGCCTGAATCAGCAGCTTGCGCGGGCGGCCTCGAAAGTTTGCATCGATGAGCACGAGGTTCTCGTTCGCGTCCCAGTCCCACACGTCGTGCGGCGTGAATTGAAAGTGCCACTTCAACTTGCCGGTGTCGCCATCGAGCGCGACCACGCTGTCGGAATACAAGTTGTCGCCGGGCCGGCGGCCGCCGTAGAAATCGGGCCACGGATTGCCGGTCGGCCAGTAGATGGTGTTGAGTGCGGCGTCGTAGGAACCTGTCGTCCACGTCGGCGCGCCGCCCATTTCGGCAGGGAAGCCGCCCCAGGTTTCAAAGCCGGGTTCGCCTTTGCCCGGTACGGTCCAGAAGCGCCACTGTTCCTTGCCGGTTTGATAATTGATCGACGCGACGAAACCGCGCTGGCCCGAGCCGCCGCCGGCGACGCCGACGAGTATGCCGTTCTTTAACGCCAGCGGCGCGATCGATGCTGTGTAGCCTCTTTCAAACGACGCGAATTCGGTGTCGAAGACGAGGTTGCCGGTTAAGCGATTGAGCGCGATGAGGTGGCAATCGGCTGTCACGAAATAGACGTTGTCGCCGAGGATTGCCGTGCCGCGGTTGACGCGTGCACCCTTCGCGCCGGTGGCTCGATAGCGCCAGACCTGGCGGCCGGAGCGTGCGTCGAGCGCGTAGATCTGATTGGTATCGGACACGTACATCAAGCCGCCGTAGACGATGGGCGACGCCTCCAGCTTTTTCGCGCCGTCGAGGCGGAACACCCACTTGGCGACGAGGTTCTTCGCGTTGTCGGGCGTGATCTGTTTGAGCGGCGAGTGGCGCGTGGCGGCGTAGTCGCCGTTGTAGGTCAGCCAGTCGGCGTTGGGCGAAGTGGCGATCGAGGCCGGCGTGACCTGAGCGAGGAGGAACAAGACGGCAACGGTCATCGGGCGGCTCCTTCGTACGGGCGTAAAGACTGGGTGGCGAGAAAGGCGAGTAGATCGTTGATGTCGGATACGGGCGGCATCATCGAGGTGTCGGCGATATCGAGCTTGGCCATGTCGGCCGATTGCAGCAGGTGCAACTGGCCCTTCGCGTCGAGTATCTGTGCGCCGTAATTGTTGTAGTTCTTGGCGACGCCTCTGATTACCGAGCCGTCGCGCAGCGTCACCCTCGCGGTACGGAACCCCTCGGCGATGCGCGCCGACGGCTTGGCGAGCGACTCGCGCAACTGCGGCAGGGTGCGTTCAGCGCCGATGTTGGAAAGATCGGGCCCGGGGTGTCCGCCCCGTCCGTTGATCATGTGGCATCCGGTGCATTTCGCCGCGCCGAAGAATGACGCACGGCCTTTGGCGGGATCTCCGGTGAGCGGCGCCGCAATCGCGGGCGAGGTGAGCGTGCGCAGAAACGCGGCGAGCTGGCGGAGCTTGTCGTCGGCGAGAGGGAAGTTCGGCATCGTCGTGCCGGGCAGGCCGTTCTTGATGACGCTGATGAGCGCTTGATTGCCGAGGCGCGCGACGCGGCCCGAGTGCAGGCTGGGGCCTTGACTGCCTTCGCCGGTGGCGCCGTGGCAGCCGGAACAGGCGCCCATATAGGTCTGGCGGCCGGCGTCAATGGACGCGAGGTCGCGTGGAAGTTGCGCTAGTGCATGCGCCATAAAAACTAACGGAAGAGCGAATCGCATTGCCGCTATCATATCGCCCGTTTTGTGGACGCGGCACGTTTTTTCGGAGCGGCCTTTTTGACCGCCACCGTCTTCCTCGGCGCGGGCTTCTTTCGCTGCACGCCAAGCGCCCGCTCTAACTCCGTTTCGAGGAGTTGTTTCTCCGCGGGCAGAATCACCTTGCCGAATTTTTCGGGGCGCTCCGATATCAGCGCGCGCAACCGGGAGATCCACTGCAAAGACTCGGTCGCGGGATTGTTGTCGCCCGTTTCGGCGATCAGCTTCAGAGCCGCATCGATGTCGGGCACGCTGCGATACGCCGCAAGCGCGTCCTTCGTCATGCCCGCTTGCACGTAGCACTCGGCGGCGCGCCGGTAGTCTCTCAAACCTACATGGCAAGCGGCTTCGAGCTTCGGCTGCGGTTCGCCGAAACTCTTGAGCACGGATAGAGCCGACCCGAAATTCTTGTCCTTAATGTGGGCGTGGTAGGCCTTGTCGTAGAGCTTCCGCAACCGCGGCTGGCGGTCCGGCAGATCGATGGCTTCATAAAACGAGGGCAACACCGGAAGTAACAGCGCGGCGTTGTGACCGCTGAAAAACGCACCCTCCAGCTCTTCGCACCACTCGAGCGCCTTCGGTGCAATGCCGATCTTGAACCAACCCTCCATCTCGGTGGCGTGACGCGGGACCTGGCGAGCGAAGTCGTAAATAGCGTCCATGCGGCGATCACCCGCGTTCATGATCTTGCCGGCGCCGGACAACAGGTAGCTGAGCGAGGGCTTCCCGCCCAGTTCCGCCGCACGCGCGGCTTCCGCGAAAAAGTCGATGCGCCCCAACTCAGCCGCCATGCGGGTACGCCGCATGCCGAGTTGAAAACCGATTTCGGCGAGCGTGAGATGCGCGCCGCTGCGCGCGGCCCTGTCGGTAATCGCCGCCGCCGAATCCATCGCGCCGAGCAGCGCTACCGCCTGCCGCGCGCGCGACCACGCCATCTCCGGCTTCACCGTCAGCAGTTGCCGCGCGTCCGATTGACAAAGCTGAATGCGTTCTTCGAGGTCGAGATTTTCTTCTTCGAGCGCCTTGATCAACGCGGCCGGAATCAACGGCGTGATCGGCGTGCCGAATAGATCCGTGTTGAGGAAATTCACGCTGTCGCTAACGATGGACGGCGACGGATTCACGTCGAGCCAGAACAGCCTCTCCGTCGGCCGCGACAACGCCACGCGCAATTGGTCGATCGCCAACCGCTTGCGCAGATTTTCAACATCGCCGCCGATGCGGAACTGGCTGAAGCCGCGGCCGATCTGCTCGATATGTTTGCCGGCGTCGAGCACGCACACCGAGCGGAAATCGAGGCCCTTCGCCTCCGACACCGTCAGCACGCTGGGCCGCACGGCCTCGGGCACATACAGCGGAATCTCCTCGGTCAGCGACACCAGCGCGTGGCCTTCCTGCGCGCTCAATTGCGTCAACACACCATTGAGTTCCGGGCCCGCCGCGGCGGTGCAGTAGAGAATTTGATCGGTAGCTTCGTCGTCGATCTCGGCGCGGCCGGCGCCGCTTGGCCGCTCGTGTTTGGCGAGGTTCGAGTAGAGATCCCAGACACGGTTCACGATGCCGGCAATCGACGCCGGGCTGCGCAGATTCGCGGTCAACTTGTACTCTCCCGGCGACTTGATGCGCGCGTGCAGCAGGTCGTTCAGCCAGCCCCATTCGAAGTCGGTGGGGCGCACGGTTTGCGCTTCGTCGCCGGCGATGAGGAAAGAAAGCGGCGGCGAGCCGCGTTTGTCGTTGATCGCGGCGAGTTCGATCAGGGCCAAGGATTCGATGGGCGTCAAGTCCTGGCATTCATCGAGCGCGATGCAGTCGACGCCGAGAAATTCGGGGGGGATCTTGTCGGGCGATTTGCGAATCAACTGCACCGCGCGCCACGCAAGCGCGAGGTCGGGAAAATAGTGTTCGGCGAACGTCTTCGGCAGACCGCGGTCGAGACGGTTCACCGCGTCGTTGGCGGCCTCGACCGCCTGCGCGCCGAGGAACTTCGTGCGGCGATCGCGAAACTCTTTCGCACCGACGCGCTGCGACTGGCACGCCATGAACCGTCCGGCGCGTTCGGGCACCGCATCGCCGACGAGGTGCGCGTGTATTTCGTCATAGAGCGCGACCGGATTGCCTGTCCACGGACCCAGCGATCGGCCGAGCGGTACGAGATCTCGAAGCATCCGCCGCCGCCCTTCGGCGTGCGCTTCAAACGGCGTCGAGTCGTTCAGCAGGCGCCGCAGAAAATTGGGAAACGTAATGACCTGGAACTTTTTCGAAGGCGGGCAGAAGCGGTCGAAGTAGTCGCGCGCCAGCGCGGCCAGTTCGTTCGAATAGGTCACGTAGAGAACGTTGTTTCCGTTCTGTTCGGCGGCGTTCCAAAGCGCCGTCGTTTTGCCGGAACCCGGAAAGCCTTTGAGCAGCCGCACGTTTTGGCGCGCTTCGGCGAACTGCTTTTGCGGCGGCGTCCATGGCGCGGGCGCGTATTCGTTCGCGCGCAGATCGGTGACGGTGACGGGGATATAGTGCGAATCGGGCGAATGCGGATCGAGGGGCGTGTGATCGTCATGGTGGCGAATGTCACGGAGGACGATCGATCCCTCAGGCAGCGCCTCGAAGCCTTCGGCGGCCTTTAACGGCGCTGCCCCGCGCGGGGCCCACCAGGCGTAAAAATGGCTGCCGGACGTCCCGCCAAGCCGTGATCGCCGCCAGCCCTTGTTATCGCCCTGCGTGGCCTTGTACTGCACGCGGCGCGCGTCGACGGCGAGCCGCTGCATGAGAAACGAAACTCGCCGCCCAAGCGCGGTGCGGGCCTGTTCGGAAAGTTTTTCGAGGAACTCCTGGTGACAGAGGAGCGCCAGCGCCGGATGATGTTGCGCGTTTTGCATGCCGCGCGTACCAGTCTAGCTTGAAGCGCCAACCAGAACCGAATCGCCCTCCGCGATGCGCCCGCCGCGCAGCACGGCGGTATCGAGCCCCATCGTGCCGTCGAGTTCCTTCGCAATCCGCCGTAGGACGTTCATGTCTTGTCGCAGTGTGTCCGGTTCAAACGTCGTCATCACGCACCGGCCGCGCAGCTGCGCCGGTTGCACCAGCGCCTCGCCGATCGCGATGTCGCGCCCCGGCCAACCGCGCTCGGCGAGACCGGTTACGCCGCCGATAACGATATTCGGCCGCAACCGCCGGCCGTCGAGCTTCATGTGCTCGATCGCGCCGTCAGTGGCGAGCAACAACGGCAGAATGTCGAAGCGTTCCGGCCCGTTGTAGTGGGTCAACAACACCGCTTCGCCCAGCGTGTCGCGCACCAGCTCCAACGCTTCCGGCGACTTCCAGCGCAAGCCGTTGATCGTTGTCTCTCCGTCGCCGGCGATGCCGCCGCGCAAGCCAAGAAGCTTGTGGTGCGTGCGCGCGGTCACCATTCGACGGTTGGCGCCGATGACCAAGACGTTGCGATCGCCATCGATCCCGTTCTCGGCCAGCGTCGCAGCGGGCAATCTCTCGCCCGCCATCGACTTTACCGGGTACCGCCAGATCTCTTTAACGAACATGTGACGGCCCCTCGATAGCGGCGTCGTTGATACTCGCGATGCGGCGGCGCATCAGGCCGTCGTCATCGAACTCCCACAGCTCGTTGCCGTAAGAGCGGAACCACCGCCCCTCGGCGTTGTGCCATTCGTATTCGAACGTGACGGCGATGCGGTTTTCGTGAAACGCCCACAGCGTTTTCTTCAAGTGATAGTCGAGTTCGACCGACCATTTGCGCCGCAAGAAGGCGCGGATCGCGTCACGGCCTTTGAGGAACTCGGTCCTGTTGCGCCATTCCGAGTCTTCGGAGTAGGCAAGCGCGACGCGCTCGGGGTCGCGTGTGTTCCAGGCGTCCTCCGCGGCCTGCACTTTGGCGGCCGCGGATTCCTTGGTGAATGGAGGCTTGAGGATGGCCACTGCGTTACGCCGCCGTCGAGAGCGAAACGGAAACGCGCGGGAAATCGACTTCGGTCAGCGCGATTTTGTTCAGGTAGTTCGTATACACGTTCAGCGCCACGTTGGCGATGATTTCCGCGATCTCGCCCTCGGTCAATCCGGCGTCACGACGATTTTTTGGGCAAAGCGCAGCCCCGCGTCGCGCTTGGCGTCAGACGACCGCGCCGATCGCGCGCTGCCGATTTCGCTGTCGCTCAGCTTCACCATTTTGCCGATCGCGCTGTGCGCCGACAGGCAGTACTCGCAGCCGTTGGCTTGCGCGACGGTCAGGGCGATCTGCTCGCGGAACTGTGCGTTCAGCGCGCCGCCGGCCAGCGCGCCGGAGAAGGACAGGTAAGCTTCCAAAGCGGCTGGCGAGTTTGCCATCACCTTAGTCATGTTGGGCGTGATGCCGAGTTTCGCCTGGACGGCGGTCAAGAGGTCCTTCGCCTTGCCGGTTGCTTCGGCGGTTTGGATGGGTGCAATGCGGTTCATTTGGTTTTCCTTTTCTGGGCCGCGTTGTTGGCGGCACGCTTCTTAGGAGTGCAAGGCACATGCCAAAGTGCCAGCGTTGAAAACAAAGGAGTTGGCGTCCCTCGACGCTCATGAAATCTCATGAATCGTGAGATCTCATTGACGAATCGTGAAAAGTCAGGAATTCTGGAGGCGATGCCCTTTGGCGATCTGCCTTCCGTTCTCGTCGCGCTTGCCGCCCAGCGGACGCTCGAGGAAGTCCTTACAAAAATCCTCAACATTCTCGCCGAACAACCCGGTGTGGCGTTGGCGCGCGTGTGGCTGATCGACGACCGTTGCCCGCACTGCGACTCCGATGGGAAAGCCCTTCATTTGCGCGCCAGCGCGGGAATTCCTCGCGACACCGCCGCGGACTGGTCGCGCGTGGACGGCACGTTTCATCGCGTGAATTTGGAAAGCCCGCTGAAGCTTGGCCACATCGCGCGCACGGGAAAGGCGATTCGAATCCGCCGGCTGGCCGACGACGAGCGGTGGGTGCGCGATCCGGAGTGGGTAAAGCGCGAGGGTCTTATCGGCTTCGCTGGCCGGCCGCTGATTTTTCGCGGCGAGGTACTCGGCGTGCTGGCCGTTTTCCGGCGCCGTGAGGCCGACGATGAATGTTGGCAGTGGATCGGCTCACTCGCAGACGCCGCCGCGGCCGCGGTCGCGGTCGCCAATGCGCGTGCGTTCGACGAAGCCGCCGCACTGCGCCGAGAGCTCGAACTCGAGCGCGATTACTTGCGGGAAGAGGTCCAGGAAACCGGATCTTTCGGCGAAATTCTTGGAAGCAGCCCTGCTCTGGAACGCGCGCTGCGCCAGGTCGAATTGGTTGCCGCGACGGATGCCAATGTACTGATCCTGGGCGAAAGCGGCGCCGGGAAAGAACTGATCGCCCGTGCGATCCATCAGCGCAGCGTGCGCGCCCGCAAGCCGCTGGTCAAAGTGAACTGCGGCTCGATTCCCTGCGAACTGTTCGAGAGCGAATTCTTCGGCCATGCTCGCGGCGCGTTCACCGGCGCGGTGAAAGATCGCATCGGACGTTTTCAACTTGCCGATGGTGGCACGCTGTTTCTCGATGAAGTCGGCGAGATCCCGCTCGAACTGCAATCGAAACTGCTGCGTGTGTTGCAGGAGGGCGAGTTCGAGCGCGTGGGCGAAGACGTGACGCGGCGCGTCAGTGTGCGCGTGCTGGCCGCCACGAATCGGGATCTGCGGCGCGAGGTCGACGCCGGCCGATTCCGGCTCGACCTCTTCTACCGGCTCGGGGTGTTTCCGATGGAAGTGCCGCCGCTGCGTGAACGGCGCGAGGATATCCCTGAACTCATCCGCAACTTCATGCACCGCGCCTGCGCGAAGTTTCACGTCGCCGAACCGCGGCTTCCGCAACGCGAAATCGAACGCGCGCGCGCCTACGACTGGCCGGGTAATGTCCGCGAACTGCAGAACGCCGTCGAACGCGCGGTGATTCTCGCGCGCGGCGGAGCGCTACAGTTCGAGTTTCCATCCACGGCGGTAGTTCCCGCTCCGGTCATCATCGACGGCGACGTAATTCCCGAAGCGGAATGGCGCGCCCGCGAGCGCGCGAATCTGGAGCTCGCGCTGCACGCAGCATGAGGAAAAATCTCCGGCCCCGGCGGCGCCGCGGAGCTATTGGGTATTCACGCGGCGACTCTGACATCGCGCCTCAAGGCCTTCGGCATCAGTTCAATGCCGCGTACGTCATCTGCACAAACGCATTTCGCTCGTCCGAGCCGCCCTCGCGGTGGATCATAAAAATGCCGAACAATTGATTCTTGGGATCGAGAAAACAATACGTGCCATAGCGCCCGCCGTGGCCGAACGTCCCCGCGGGTAGCGGTTGTGCTGCGCCTTGATCGCGCGCGACGAACCAGCCGAGGCCCCATCCCATGCCCGGGCCGTTGGTTCGCAATTCGCCCGTGTGCACTTGCGACATCACGCGGATGCTGGCTGGGCTGAGCAATCGCGGTTTCCCGGTGAGAATCGATTCGTACAGGATCGCGAGATCGGACGCCGTCGAATAAAGACCGCCCTCTGGCAGCGAGTATTTAGCCCCGTCTCGAAACTTCATCGCGCCCTCTCCCAGCGGATCCGACGTGTACTTCAGCGGCTTGCCGTCCCGATAGATATAGGCCGTCGGCATGCGATGCCACTTGTCCTTCGGCGGAAAGATGTAGGTGTCCTTCATGCCGAGCGGCTCGAAGATCCGCTTGGCGAAGAAGACTTCGAGCGGCTGTCCGCCGATGACCTCAACGATGCGAGCGAGCGCGGCGATGCCCATGTTCGAATATTGCCACTTCGTACCCGGTTCGAATTCGAGCGGCTGCTGCGAAAGAATCAACGCAACATCGGCGAGCGGCTTGTGCAGCGCGCCGTGCAATTCGCCAATCCCCGGCGGAGGGTTCAACATCATGCCCGAGGTGTGCGTCATGAGATCGAGAATTGTGATTGGCCGGGCGGGTTTGTGCAGCTTGTCATCGACGCGTACCATCTGGCCGCGAAACTCCGGCAGATGTTTCTGCACCGGATCGGACAACGACAGGCGCCCTTCTTCGGCGAGCATAAGTGCCGCCATTGCGACCACCGGTTTCGTCATCGAGTGCAACTGAAAGATGTTCTCCTTCGTCATCGGCTGACGCGTCTCCAGATCGGTGTAGCCGACGGCGTCGAACGCCGCGGTCTCGCCTTTGTGCCAGACGAGCGTGACCATGCCCGCGGCCTTGCCCGCATCGACGAACTCTTTCAGCAGTGAAGGAATCTGCGCCAGCTTGGCGCGGTCGATCGATTGGGGAAAAATCAAGAAGGCGCTCAGCAGCGCGAGGACAATGGAACGCATAGGGCTATTCTACGCGTTAAAGCGCCGGTAATAAAACGAAGTTGCACGCAAGGTCCCATCCGGATCGCGGGCGTAGTCGGGCACCTCGCCCCAGCGCGTGTATCCGAGCGACTCGCACAACCGCTCGCCTTGGCTGTCCTTGCGTGTGTCCATCAGCAGCAGCGTAATGCCCGCCGCGCGCGCGGCCTCTTCCATTTCCGCCATCAGACGCCGCGCCAATCCCCCGCGCCGCATCGATGAGTGCACGAACAGCTTCAACGCTTCGCCGCGGTGCCTGCCGTTGGCCCGCGTCTCACGCGCGATCTGCACTGATCCGATCACACGCCCTCCATGTTCGATCGCGATCAGAATTCGATTGCCCACGCGGATAGATTCGATCACCGATCGCCAATAGGCGCCGGCTTCCTCTCGCGACAAGGGCGCTAGAAATCCGACCGAGGCGCCGCCGTCAACGGCGTCGATCAACAGATCGATCAGATCTTCGAGCTTTGAGATCGCCTGATCCGCGGAGAGAATCATTTCAGAAAGAACCGCCCTTCGGCCACGACCTCCGCGGGCCCGATCATCACGACATCGCTCGCATCGTCCGGCCACGAAAACGTCAGTGGCCCCGCTGGCGTTTGCACGGTCATGTTGCGCCCGGCCACACCACGCAGTATCGAACTCACGGCCGCGCCGGTGGATCCGGTTCCCGAGCTCTGCGTCTCACCCGCGCCGCGTTCGAAGAAGCGCACATCGATGTTCAGCCCGTCGATAGTTCGTATGAACGATACGTTCGTGCGGTTCGGAAACTTCGGATGCCGTTCGATGGCCGCGCCCACGGAACGCCAGTCGAAATCGAAGTCTTCGACGAACACCGCGCACTGCGGATTGCCGACCCACAGGATCGTGCAGTCGTAGATCTCGGCGCCCGCTTCGAGCGCATAGCGCAGTTCGCCCGGCTCGACACGCGGGCGGCCCATGTTCATTTCGAAGTTGAACTCGTAGCCGTTGCGCTCCAACATCTTGAGCTGCTTCAACCCGCCTCCCGTTTGAATGCTGATCGCGCTTGATGCGAAGCCGTTCGCGATCGCAAACGCCGCCGCGCAGCGCGTGCCGTTGCCCGACATTTCCACTTCGCCGCCATCGGGATTAAACAGCCGAATCGTCAGGTTGGGCTCGGTGGTTTGCTGTCGCGAGACCAGCAGCCAACCATCGCCACCGGCGCCGGTGTGGCGATCGCAAATCGCGATCGCGGCCTCGGCAAGATTCGAGCTGGGCGCCTGGTCGGCCCATGTGAGAAGGAAGTCGTTGCGCGCGCCGTGCGCTTTGGTGAAAGGGATTTCCATTATCGTTGACGCCGCCAGATTTCGATCGGCTGGGCGTCCTTGACCTCCACTATTTTCACACGCCGGTAGCGCGGCAGCTTCATCGCGTAGTTGGCCATCGCGCTCGACAGCGAGTCGCCGGAGATCGCGATCACCCAGTCCTGCCACAAAAACAGATCCGGCCGTTTTTGTATCGACTGAAAATAGAGCGCATCGCCGTCGTGCACGCTCTGTTTGATCGGAATTCCGGCGGCTTGCAGAATCGCGGTCTGATCGCCGAAGTGCGCCACGATGCCCGTGCCCGTTTCGTATTGCGGCTTTAAATAGGCGGCTGTTTGTTCGGTCCACGCCCGCCGGGAGATCGAGTTGACCTCGGACTCCTTCCACACCACCCAGCCGTCCATGCGCGGATAAAACACCCAGGGCGACACCCCGATCGCCACCAGTACTGCAACGATGAACTTGCGATTGCCCAGCGGCAAGATCGCCGGAATCGCGGCCGCGGCGAAAGCCGCCATCGGCAGCGCAATCATCCCATAGCGCGTGTTGTAGTACGTGTTCGGATGGAGCGTCGGCACGAAGATCGTCGCGCCCGATCCATGGATGCTCCACGCATAAAAGATGGGCCCGAGCGCGAAGAACACAAGCGGCCACCACGCGCGGCGGATCAGAGCGGCGACAATTCCCACGGCCCCGATGAACAACAGCGGCAAGCCCGCGAACAAACGGCCGGCCGCCGCATAATACTTCGCGGCGAGAAGGAAGTCGCCATCGCCCGGCGCTCGCTCCAGGCCCTTCGCCAGCGCTTGTTCGTAGATCCACTTCGCCGAACCCACGCCATGATAGAACTCAAACGGGTCGCTGTAGATGTAGGCGTTGTGCACAAGCCAGTAAGCAGGTCCGATCGATGCGATCGCGCCCGCCTTCACCGCCTCGACGAAGCGAAATCGCAGCAGGTACAGAACCGCGAACGGGATCAGAAACCAGCCTTCGTAACGCGTCATCGTACCTGCCAGTAGTCCACAACCGGCCAGCACGCCGCTTCCACGCACGGTGCCATACAGCGTCAACGCCAGCGAGCACGCAAAGATCGCCTCGGTCATCGGAATCGACTGCAGGTACAACATGTTCGGATTCAAAGCGAACAGCAACGCGGCCGCGGTCGCCGCGTACTCGCAGTCGTACACCTTGCGCGCCGCGCCGTAGAGCAATAGCGCCGCGGTGAACCAGCACAGCGCGTTCGGAATCGAGCCGGCCAGTCCGCTCCGCCACATCGAATCGATCGACGCGAACGGCAGCATCAGCACATGAGGCAACGGCAGCCAGACCGTGCCGATCTGTTCGTATCCGGCTGATCGGCCATCGACGATCCGCCGCGCGATATTCATGTGCGCGGCGGCGTCGCCGAACCACAACAGGTACCCGCCGCGCCAGAAGAAGAGCACCGCCGCAGCCGATAGCGCCGCGAGAAACCCGATGAGTTTCCACGGCCGCGCCGGTGCGAGCGGCAGCTTCTTCTTAGAAGTCCGTAAACGTTTTGAATTCTTGGAAGCGGGCATCGATCTCGGCGCGAGTTAGAGTGCGGAAGCGGTCGACGCCGAAGCGTTCGCAGCAGAACGATCCCATGACGGAACCGTAGATAACCGCGCGCGACAACTCGCGGCGGTCGATGTGGCCCTGCGCCAGATCGATTCCCTGCTGCGCCAGGTAGCCGTTGAAGCCGCCGGCGAAGCAGTCGCCCGCGCCGGTCGGATCGAAAACGGTATCGAGCAGATAACCCGGCACGATGAAGTAGTCGTCGCCGCGGAATAACATCGCGCCGTACTCGCCGCGCTTGATGACGACGGTATTCGGCCCCATCGCCTGAATCGCGCGTGCCGCGCGGCGCATGTTGTTCTCGCCCGACAGCATCCGCGCTTCGCCGTCATTGATCAGCAAGAAGTCCCAGCCCTTTAATGTTTCCAACAAATCCGCGCGGAAATGTTCGATCCACAGGTTCATCGTGTCGCCGCCGGTGATACGCGGCTTGGTCATCTGCGCGCGCACCTGGCGCTGCAGCGAGGGCTGAATATTGCCGAGGAACAGATACGGCTCGTTGGCGTAGGAGGCCGGCAGCTTCGGATCGAAGTGCTCGAAAACGTTTAGATCCGTCGTCAGCGTCGTCCGGTCATTCATGTCCTGCGAGTAGATGCCGGCCCAGAAAAACGTCTTGCCCGGCGCCCGTTCCAACCCTTCTAGGCCGATGTTTCGCGATGCGAGAAGATCGACGTCTTCCCGCGCGAAATCGTCGCCGACCACCGCGACAATCTTCACATCCGTGAAGTAGCTCGCCGAAAGCGCAATGTAGGTGCAAGAACCGCCGAGCATGCGGTCGACCTTGCCGTGAGGGGTTTCGACCCCGTCGTAGGCGACGGAGCCAACAACAACAATGGACATCGTTTTATTGTAGGTCGATGCGAGCTGCATTTTACGAAGGCAATCGAAAGATCTCCGTTGGCGCCTGTCGCGCTGTCGATCCCTCTCCCGGCCAAGTCCGCTTGCGCGTCTCGCACTGCGGCATCTGTGGCACCGATCTCCATCTCTTTCACGGCAACATGGACCACCGCGTCACGTTCCCGCAAGTGATCGGGCACGAGAGCAGCGCCGTCATCGAGTCGGTCGGAGATTCCATTGGCGACTGGCGCGTGGGCGACCGCGTCACCGTCCGCCCGCTCGATCCCTGCGGCGAGTGTGCCGCGTGCCGCCGCGGCTACGGCCACGTCTGCCAGAAGTTGAAGTTCATCGGTATCGATGCGCCCGGCGCGATGCAGGGACTCTGGACCGTACCCGCGCACACGCTGCACCGTTTGCCCGACGTGTTGTCGTTGCGCGATGCGTCGCTGGTCGAGCCGATCGCCGTCGCTTGTCACGACGTGCGCCTTGGCGAAGTGCACGCGGGCGAAGTCGCGGTAGTCATCGGCGGCGGTCCCATCGGCGCGCTGATTGCGCTGGTCGCGCGACATAAAGGCGCGCGCGTGATCGTCACCGAGATCAATCCCTTCCGCATCGCGCTGCTGCGAAAGATCGGCCTCGAAGTGTATGACCCGCGCGAGACCGACATCGCCGCGCTGGTGCAAGCCGAAACGCGCGAAGCCGGCGCCGATGTTGTCTTCGAAGTCTCCAGTTCGCCGCAAGGCGCCGAGTTGATGACGAAGCTGCCCGGCGTGCGCGGCCGCGTTGTCATGGTCGCGGTCTTTCCGAAGCCCGTCGCGGTCGATCTGCACAAGTTCTTTTGGCGCGAGATGCGGCTGATCGGCACGCGCGTTTACGAGCCCTGCGACTTCGATGAAGCCATCGATCTGCTCGCCAACACGAACGTTCCGTTCCGCGATCTGATCACCGACGTCTACCCGCTCGACGGCCTCGAAAAGGGCCTCCTGCAAATGGAGCAAGGAGCCGACGTGATGAAGATTCTCGTCGATTGCTGCATATGACACGCCGCGCCCTCCTCTTCGCCGCCGCCGCAAAAACGCTGCGCGTCACCAAGATCGACACGCATAAGTGTTCGATCGGCAATCGCGATTATCTGTTCGTCACCGTTGAGACCGATGGCGGCATCACTGGCGTCGGCGAAGCGTCGATTTCCGGCCGCGTCGAGATTGTCGAACAGGCTGTCCGCTGGTTCATCCCGCACATGGTGGGCAAGTCGGCGCACGGCATCGAAGAGCACTGGAACCGCAATTACTACGAGCTTTCGCGCTACCGCAACGGCCCGGTGTTGATGACCGCGCTTTCGGCAATTGACATTGCGCTCTGGGACATCGCCGCGCAGTGGCTCGGCCAACCGGTTTGGCGGTTGCTCGGTGCGGCCGAGGCCAAACCCGTGCGTGTCTACTACAGCCACTGGAGCCACACACTGCAACCGCGCACGCCGGAGGCGCTCGGCCGTCTCGCGGCAAAAACGCGGGCCGAAGGTTGGACGTGTGTGAAGTGGGTGCTGCCCAAGGGAGGTACGGAAACAGAGCGATTGACAAGGCTCACCGCCGAAGTCGAAGCCGTGCGCAAAGGTGGGGGGCCGGATCTCGAAATCGGCCTCGAAATGTGGGAGACTTTCAGCACGCGCTCGGCCATCGAGTTCGCCAAAGCCGTTGCGCCGTACCGGCCGATGTTTATCGAAGAGCCGGCGTGGCGCGAGACGCCGCAGGCGCTTGGCGAGATCGCGCGGCATCCAACGGTCGCGGTCGCTGGCGGAGAAGGCCTCATCTCACGCTACGAATTCAAGCAATTGCTTGACGCCGGCGGCGCGCGTATTGTCCAGCCCGACGTCATCCACTGCGGCGGCATCACTGAAATTCGCCGCATCGCGTCGTTGGCGGAATCGTATGGCGCCGAGATTTCTCCGCACATGTACTACGGCCCCATCGCGCATGTCGCCAGCGTCCATGCGATGGCCGGCGTTCGCAATTTCCTGATTCAAGAATGGGACGCCGGTCAGGAAAAGGTGTTTTCGGAGATCACAAAAAACACGTTTCCAAGGGCTACGAACGGAACGGTCACTTTAACGGACAGACTCGGCCTCGGTATCGAAATGGACTGGAACGTAATCGCCCGCCAGTATCCATACAAGGGCCAAAGCATGCGCCCGCCCGGCGGGCGGTGAAGCCGGCTTACTTCGACGCCACGACCTCGGCCCCAGGAAACGTCAGCGCGAACCCGTACCACCGCGTGAACATCTGGTCCGGCCGCGGCGAGTTGGGCTTCGAGGCGCCTTTGGCGTTGATGAGCACTCCGTCGCGGACGCTCGATCCGTCGTCCATTCGGACAATGTTGCCTTCCAGTCTCGCCGCCTTTGCATCGACAAACAGAGCGGCCGGCGTGTTGGTCTCCGCGTCGATATAGATGAGTGTCGAGCGGCCGTCGATCTGATCGATAAAGGCCCGGCCGCGATCGCGAATCGTCGAGATTGGATAGAAACGGCGAGACTTCGTGGTCCAGATTCCGAGCCCGATTTCCATCCTCGGACGGCGCGCGTCTTCCGCTCCAAGTGTTTTGATGAATGCTTCGCCCATGCGCCCGCTTTCGGACGGTACGCTGCCGACGCCCATCTTGCCACGGGGCGCGGAGACGTCGCCGATCACCTTGCCGTCAACCATGTAGGCGCGTTCGGAAATCGCGACCTTCGTTTTCTTGTTCTGTTCCAGCGCCTGCTTCACGTTCATCTGCAACAGGTTTTTCGGAGGACCCAACGTCCGGCCGACCATCGGCCCGTATTCGGCGTCGCCGGTCAGGTGGTTCCACAGAGTTTGACTCTCGGTATCCTGCATGACAAACAACGCGTCGTACAAGCCGACATTGTTGAAGTGGTGCATCTTGCCGCCGATGGAGGGAACTAAACTAGTTCCGCTGTTGCAGACGACTCAAAACGTCGCCATCCAGTCCTTGCCGCCGGCCTTGCCCTGGGCGATGTGATGAAACACCATCTGATCGTTAATCAGCGCCAACCGGCCCGCGGCGGTTTCTAGAACCAGCAACCGCGTCGTCGCGGACACCTTACCCCGATCCAGCGCCTTCCGCAGCGACTCATATTTCTTCGGATAGAACGTCTGAAACCATCCGTTCCCGAGGTTGCTGAATCGCTTGATGTCAAAACCGGGTTTGGCAGGACCGTCGGGCAGTTTGACCGGCAAACTCTCTTGTCGTTGGCCGAGCAGCGTCGTCGCGACCGCGATGCCGACGGCGACCCGAAATAAGCCCACGTGCTTCATGAATGGAACTGTAGCATTTCAGGAAGCCGCGAACTACCGCATGCGATTCAACGTATACGCCGCCTCGACCGTGCAAAGCGCCTCGCCATCGATGCCTTTGACGCCGCGCGGCCGCAGCTCGTAAATTCGCCGCGCACGCAGCCCCGGAACAGTCAACGTCGCGCGCCGCCCATCCGCCGAAACGACAACCTTCGAGACAGTTTCCGGCTGCACATCCGTCTTCGGCGAGCCGTAGGTCAGGTGATATTTGTAGTAGTAACTCGTCAGCGGATACGCTGCCGGATCCGCCGCAGTCGCGCGGTCGACGGGCTTGGTGAATTCGAGCTCGAAACCATCGGACGTCAGCCGCATGTGCAAAATGTCCAGCGGCGTCTTGCCCGTAAACACAATCCGCTGCAAGCCTTCGCTCGTCCCCCAAATCCGCGAGGTCTGTGACGTGTAGAGAGACTTGCCGTCCGGCGCGAGTGCGATCCGATTGTTGCCCGCGCGCAGTCCGTTGCCTTCGTAGAAGATGAACGCCGCGCCCTGATACTCGCCGCCGACCCTTTCCAAGTCGGCCCGCAAAATCCGCGGGTACGTCCACTCGGCCACCAGCATCTGCCCCGCGTACGGCCCGAAGGCGCCCTTCGTCGTGTCCATCAACGGCTGCGTCACCGACCCGCCCATATCGTTCTGCGGAAACTGAATCGCCGGCAACTTCCGTAACTTGTCCAACTCCGCTACCGGCGTTTCTACGGGATCCCGGCCGCCGAACCACGGCGCCCAATTTAACGACGCCGGATGCCCGTGAAACGCGCCCGGCGTCACATGATGCAACGGCGATGTCCCAACCCAATCGCCCTGATTATCGGTTGCAAACAGATCACCTTCGGCATTAAATCCAAGCCCGTTCGGTTGCCGGAACCCGCACGAAATCAGCTCGACCTTGCCCGCCGGAGTGATCTTCAGCGCGCAGCCGCGGTACATCGTCGGCGAGTAGTGCCCGACCTTGCCGACCAACCCGTCCTTCTGCTCTTTCGCCTGGCGGCCCTTCAACGTGAACTCGCCGCGCACCGGCTGACGAGGCTCGCCGCCGTTCGACGACAGCCCGAGCGACAGATAAAAGTTGCCGGCCTTGTCGCGCACAGGTCCATACAAGAACTCGTGATAGTTGCCGGAAATCCCCCAGCCATCGGCGACGGTCTCGTATAGATCGGCTTTGCCGTCGTTGTCAGTGTCGACCACGCGCGTCAACTCCGCCAACTGCGCGACGTAGTATTCGCCAGCCGACGATCCCGCGATTACGCCCAGCGGCGATTGCAGACCTTCGGCGAATCGCGACCAGCGCCCGGACTTCGTGTCGAGCAAGTATAGATACCCACGCCGAAACGTCGCGGCCAATTTTCCGTCCACGCCGAAGGTTACTCCCGCAACTTCGGGCGCGATGTCGCGCGGCAGAGGAACGTTCTCGACGCGATAACTCGACACCGGCGCCTGTGCCCACAAAGCCGCGCCGCAAAGCAACCAGCGAATCATTGCAGCGCTCCTTCGACGGCCACGTTCCGCCCCGTCGGCACAAGCTTTCCCTCAAAGTAGACCGGCCCTTCGACGACATCGAAAACAAGCCGCCGCTTGCCACTCGACACACTCTCAACCACATTCATCCCATCGAGCGCGTACATAAACACCGGCGCGCCATCGACCAACTTGTATCCTTTGAACTTGCGCTGCGGCGCGCGTTTTTCGCCGCCAACCAGTACGGGGTAGTCGGCGCCCGCGCGCCAGACAACCTCGCCGACGAGCGCCGCCGTCGGCGTCGTCTTGTTCTTGTCCACTTTGCGCAGCAGCGTTCCTGTCATGTCGAGAAACCCGCCCTTCCACGCGTACAGCAGCTTCGTCTGCCCCGCGTCGAAGCAGTACGAAAACCCACCGGGAAGACCAACCGCGATCGCGGCCGGCGTCGCACCCGGCATATCCCATCGAATGACGACCGCCTCCTTCCCAACGACCGGTTTCGCCTCCGACGTCACTTCCAGATCGCCGACTCGGAAGCCGTCCGGCACGGGGGCCTTCGCGCCCCACTCCATCGCGGCCCACAACGTATGAATCCGCGCGTCGAGCTTGCCGCCGAAGTAGTTCGGCATCGATGTGCCCGAAAGGATCCGCGCCGGATTTCGCATCCAGCGCTCGTACCAGTCGAACCGCAATCGCTCGGCGGCGTTCTGCAACTGCGGCCCCTCTTCGCCGAGCGCCTTGTTCGCGCCCCAATCGTGGCACCCAATACAAGCCATCCCCTGCTTCTTTATGTTCGTTCCGAACAACCCGACGCCCCGTTCACGCACGGCGGTATTGAACGTAGGCGGCGCATCCCCGTCGCCCGGCGCGAGCCCCTCTATTTTCGCGAACGCCGCTGCAATACCCGCCACATCCGAGGCGCGGTAATGCGGCATCCGCATCTCACGCCCAGCGCGAATTCGCTTCTTCTCCGACAATACCCTCTCGATCCAACTGGTCTTCAGCTTCGCGCCGACGCCCTCCAAACTCGGCGCGTCCGTGCCCGGTTGATGGCACGTCAGGCACTGATGTTTCTCCAACTCGCGGCGCAACGTAAACGTGGGCGCGGGGCTGACTTGCGGCTTGATCGATCGAAAGTACTCCGCTACTTTCATTGACTCCCGCGCCGTCCACGTCACCGGCACGGAACGGCAGTTTGTCGATTGCAAACTTGCCAACGGCCGCGCGTTCTTCACGATCGTGTGGCAACTGGTGCAGCGTGCTTCGTCGTACTTGGAATTCGCGCCTCGCGAAGGCGCACCTTCGGACCGCGTTAAATACGCCGCCAGCGCCGATGCATCCCCATCGTCCAACAGCATCGAAGGCTGATGCTGCTCCAAAAGAATCCACGTTAGAACGGTAAGCGTGTACTTCGAACCCATAGCCGTCAGCGTCCCTGACGGATGGCAGTTCACACAGCCAAGCGTTCCGAACAATTCGCCGCCCTTGCCGATCGCCACCTCATTCGCCTTGCGTGCTTTGAGCGAAGGCGGATTCTTCGGCGATCGCGCCGCTCCGCCAAAATGGCCTGGCAGGAAAGCCTCCAGCCAGCTGCGATTCTGATAGCCGTCAAGAGGCGGCGCCGCGCGCTCCAATACCTCAGCCGCTGGCGCCGGATGACAATTCGCGCACCGCGCCGCAATCACCAGCCTGCGCCCTTCTTCGTGAGATGCAACCTCGCCATTCCGAAAGAACGCCGCGCGTGGTACCGGCTCCCAATCAAACGCAGCGGTCTTCCACATCAGTCGCAGCGACCGCTCACCAGCCACATCAATCCGCAACGCATGCTTCCCCGCCGTCAACGAATGCCGCACGCCATCGCGGCCATCCAAGACAACACTCCGGTTAAACTCGTACTCCCCCGCCGCCAGCACTTGCAGGGATCCTTCAAAATGCCCAGTCGCCGAGGCCGACAACCCCGGATGCAGCCCCTCGCCTGCATCGAGAAAGTAATGAGGCGAATCGACCGGAAACACGACCGCGCCAACCCGCGCCGTTAGCCCGCTCTGCGCATGGCAGAGCGACGAAAGAAGCGCACAGGCCGCGAAGGCACGGCCCCAAACGGGCGAATACCTTAGAAGGATCGCTAACGCGCGGCGCGAATGTCGTAACACCACAGCGCCCCCAAGTCTCGAATGTACAGCCGCCCATTCGCCACCACCGGGTAAGCCCACGCCATCTCGCGCTGCCGCGTATGCTTCGGCGAATTCAGCGGCGTAAAGCGGCCCTTCTCTTTGTATGCCGAAGGCGTCGCTTCCACCAGCGACATCTCGCCCGACTCACTATGCACATACAAATGCCCATCGGCCAATAGCACCGATCCCGGCCCGTCCGCATCCGATTGCCACTTCAACTTGCCGGTCAAGAAATCCGCCGCCGCCAGTCCCTTCGTATTCGTCCCGTAAAGAACTCCGGACGACAGCACCTGCCCGCCGAGCGTGTTTGGCGCGTCGCGCTCGAAGTAAACCTCCTCGGCGTTCACGCCACTGCCCGAAGCGTGCAACTGCACGAGTGCGCCTCCGAACCGCCGCGAGTTCGTGCTGTAGACGTAGTTCCCATCGCTCACCGGAGTCGCAATGTTCGCCGGTCCCGTGCTCGTCTTTTCATACCGCCACAAAAAAACGCCCGTCTTCGCATCCACGCCGACAACCCCCTTGTCGAGAAACTGCACATACTGCTTGCTCCCCGCCGCGTTGATCGCGATCGCCGACGAATACGCAGCCGGATCGCCGCCCGGCACTTGCGATTTCCAAATCAATGCGCCGGTCTTCTTCTGCAGCGCCACCAACGTCGACTCCGCTCCGCCCGGCGTCACAACCAGCACATCGCCATCAATCAGCGGCGACTCGGCATACGCCCATTTGCCGCTCACGCCCGCGAATTCCTTGATGACATTCTTGCGCCATACTTCCTTGCCCGTGGCCGCGATCAGACACACCAAATCGCCGTCCGATCCCATCGCATACAAACGGTCGCCATCGAGCGACGGCGTCGATCGCGCCATCGGATACGGCGGCTGCTGATTGGGTTTGCCGACCTTGCCGAGCGTCGTGGTCCACACGATTTTTCCGTCCTCGGTTGATCGCGCCTGCACGAACTCGTTGTCCATGCCCTGGTTCGCAATCAGATAGATGAACTTTCCCGCGACAATCGGCGTTGCATATCCTTCGCCCAAATCCGTCGCCTGCCACAGCAGTTTCGGACCTCCCTCGGGCCACTGTTTTAGCAGTCCCGTTTCGGTCGATATTCCCGTACGCCCCGGTCCGCGCCACTGCGGCCAGTCCGCGGCAAACGCGCCAATCGTCATCGCCAGCAGGAGGATCTTCATGCGCCCTATTTTATGTCACCGCGCCGCCATCGACTTGCGAATCAGATTCGCCGTCAGCTCGACGATCATCTCGATCCCCCTCTTCCCAAGCGCCGCCGTCGCTTTTGTTGGATTGCCCGTCACACCGCTGCCAGCGAAACCGCCGCCGTTTGCGATCTTGTCCTTCCGCACCAGCTTTATATCGACGGCCATCAGCAGAGATGTATCGTGCACGCCCGCATGCGTGCCGATGTCCTCCTTTGAAATGCCCTGCTTCAGCAGATACTCCTCGAACCCATTGCCGCGATAATACTCCGGTATAAAATGCACGCGCGCGGCTGACCCCTTCCACTCCGCATTCAACATCTCGGTCACCGCTTTCATACCCGGTTGATTCGGCCCGCTGTCGCCGATAAAGACGATGTCGCGAAACCCGTGCAGCTTCAGACTGCGTGCCGCGTATTCCAGTACCTTGCGGAAGTATTCATCGGGCAGCGTGATTGTCCCCGCAAATCGCATGTGGCCCTCGGGCGGCTCCAGCGCGCCCTCGGGCACGTAGGCCATTACCGGCGCGACCAGCGTGTTGCCCAATTTCCGCGCGATCAGCCCCGCGGTATGCCGGATCCGAAAATTATGCTTGCCGAGCACCATGTGCGGCCCGTTCTGCTCGGTGCCGCCAGTTGGAATGATGATTGTCGTCTTGCCCGCTTTCACCGCATCGCGGACCTCCATCCAAGTCAACTCTTCCAGGTGCATTGTGTCCGGCGTCTGTGCCACAAGACCGATCGATGAAACGAACAGTAGCTTCAGCATGCAGCCATGCTACACGACGAAACCTACTTCCGAAAGGCCTTTCGTACCGACGCCGCGCCTCGAAATCCCCAATGATAAGCGTTCGCCCGCCAAAAATAATGCCGCGTTTCCAGCACTACGCGGCGCACGCCGGCCGTCGCGAGATTCTTCTTCGGCCGCGCGACGTAGCGGATTTCGGGCGCTTTCGTATCGCAATGTTTCAGATCAATCGCCATCAACGCGCCGTCGGTCGATTGCTTCCGTGCGCGGTGCGGCCGGTCGATGTTTGTGACCCGCGTCGCGCAGCCCGTTGCCACCAAATCGTTGACCACCGTCGCCCGCTCTTTATCGAGATAGGGATCGATCCGGTGCGTGATCGACATCCGAGACCAGTCGAAAACAATCGACGTATCGTGCGTCGCCGCCGCCAGCCACAAATCGACGCCAGCTTCTTCCGCGCGCCAAATCCGGATGTGATGCCGTTTCGAGATCGTGTTCAGCGACTTCTGAAACACCAAATCCGGCGGGCGCTTTTGATAGAGCAGCGGTGAAACAGGGGCGCGCGCATATGCTGTCATCTTCGTCACCGATCGATAGGACCGCGCGCGCGTCTTCGAGCTCATCTCGTCCGCGGTCACCCAACCCGCCGCCGCGAACGTTTGTTCCAACTGCTCTCGCGTCGCCAGGAATGCCAGGTTGATGACATCGGCTTCGCGCGCGCCATCGGGACGGAAAATTTCGACCGGTGCCGCGCGCAGCCAGTCGGCGAGATCGACCTCCAGCGGATCGGTTAACGGCGCCGAATGCGTTTCGATCGCTGCTGGCGGCTCCACCGACATCCTTGCAATCAGTCCCGCGCCCGTTGGCAACTCTATCTCCGAATCGGGCAGCCGCAACAACAACAGCCGGGCCGTAATAACGCTCCCCATGCCGATCGGATTGGGCGCCAGCCGGTACACCATTCCCGCCGCGCCATAGAGCCCCGACACAGGCCGCCGAATCAAGCGCGGAGCGGGCCGCAGCCATACTCCATTCAATAAACTCTGCGCGTGATTCGCCGCCAGGATGCCTCGGATTCGATTGCCTTCGCGCACCGTTTCGCGCGCGTTATCGACCGCGACTAGTTTCAACTCGCACGCCAGCGGTTCGCCGTTCGGCGTCTGGCATGCCTCGAACGATAATTCCAACGACGCCCGCTCGCGCCTCACGCCAAACTTTACGGTATGCGCGCGCCGGACAACACCCCGAATCAGCGTTCCGCGCGGTACGATGCCGCGCTCGGTATCCGCCGCCGGTCCCGTCACGACCGCTTCAAACGGCGTGCCCGGCTTCGAGTAGCTTGCCAGCGGCGTCAACAGTCGAAGTTGCATCTCTTGCGTCACCGCGGCGAACGCCACCGGGGCAAATACCAGCAGCGTCCTCATTCCGCCGCCGCCTTCGACGCCACCCACGCAATACCGATACTCGCCAGCCCATCGACCGCGTAGTGGTAGCGCCCATAAATCGTCGCCGCGTAAACAAACGCCGCCGCGCCAAACGCCGCCAGCCAGATTCGCCGGAGCTCCGGCGCCGCCGCGCGCATCCCGAACGCCGTCGAAAACGCAACCGCCACGTGGCCGCTCGGAAAGACGCTCGTATCGATATCGAGACGTGCCAGCAGCCAGGTGTTCAGTTCGCGTACCGCGCTGGAGTAGTTGGGTGGGTCAACCGACGGAAATGCGAAATACGGCGACGACACGGGAAAGTAGGGCAATAGCCCGTACGTCGTCAGCGTGCCCAGAAAGAGTATTCGCAGGAAGCGCGGTGCGCGCGCAGAGGCGCGATAGACATAGAGCGCTGCCAGGCATATCGGCGGGATCGCGTAGAGAAGCAGATATACAAACTCAAGTACGAACGGGAACAAGCCGCCCAACGACTCCACCGCCGGCCGCATCACCGCCAACACCGCGCGATCCCATCCGATCAGCACCGTCTGCGAATCGACGAACTTTGCGGTCGCGAAACAGCCCATGGACCAATAGGCAACAAGGATCAGTCCGAGCGATAGCCACTGCCGCAGTATCCGCGTCCAGATACGCGATGTCATCGATTCGATTCGCCATGCCGCCATAAGCGCGAAGGGCAGCGCAATCAACGCCGCCCGCTGCGGCGCCGCGATCTCTCGGATCAACGCCAGCGCGGCGGCGTAGAAAAAGTAGGCAAGCACAACGCGCTCGTACGGTTCGATCGCATCGAGCCACCCCAACATCGCGGATTTTGCGGAGACCTGCTTCTTAAGCGCGGTTGTCATCCCAGTTACAATTTGGGAGAGGATATCACAGTTTGGAGGTCTATGGGTAAACGAAATTCAATAGGCATTCCTCCTAGATGGAGTAGGGTGATTTTCCCTCCCCCTGATGGATACTCGAATTCCAGCGAAAGCCGATAGATCAGGTATATGGCAGCAGAACGACGTTTAGAACCGAGGCTCATGTGCGCCGACCTTGTCGACATCGAATAGGTCGACGAACGCGGCCGCCGCAAGACGGCCGTGGCGAACCTTGAGGACATCTCGGCAATGGGCGCATGCCTGCAATTGGAGGACGAAGTCCCGCTCCGCGTTCCCGTCCGAATCGCATTCGGCAAGAATGAATTCAAAGGCGTGGTTCGTTACTGCGTATATCGCGAGTTCGGCTATTTCGCCGGAATCGAGTTCGAGCCGGGCACCAAATGGAATTCGCGCTCCTTTAAGCCGATGCATCTGTTTGACCCGCGCCGTCTCACCGAAAGCAAACCAGTCAAGCCGCCGCGGTTGCATTAGTCCTGCCGTAGCGTACTCACCGGATCGATCGTCGAAATCCGCCACGCCGGCGCCACGCACGCCAAGGCAGCGATCATCAGAAAGAGCAATGCCGCCGCGCCATACGTCCAGGGATCGTTTGCCCTGGTTGCGAACAGCAATTTTTCCAAGTAGGTCGTTAGCGCCAACGCCGCCGCGATGCCGATTGCCGCGCCCAGCGCTGTCATCGCCAGCCCCTGCTGCATCACCATTCCGATGATCGATGAATGCCGCGCGCCCAACGCAAGACGTATTCCCAACTCCCGCCGCCGCTGACTTACCGAAAGCGCGATGACCGCTCCGATTCCAAACGCGCTGATCACGATCGCGATGCCAGCGACCACCGCCAGCAGCATCGCCGTCGCCTGCGCCGAAGCCATCGACTCCTCGCGCAGCAACGCCATCGTCAATACCTGATCGATCGCGATCTCTCCGTCGATCGCTCGCAACGTTCGTGTCACCCCGCCCGCTATCAGGCTCGGGTCGCCCGCGGTCCGGACAATCAACCGGCTCGCGAATCCGTTTTGCCGGATCGGAAGATACATCTGATCGCCCACGGGACGCTCAAGCCCGTACTCCCGCACATCGCCGACCACGCCAATGATCTCAATCCAAGTCTGTCCCCCATTAAAGGTCACGCGCCTGCCAATCGGATTGTCGCCCGGCCACCGATGCCGCGACATCGTCTGGTTGATCATCGCCACTGGCGGCCGCTCGACATCGTCGCGCTCGTTGAACCCGCGTCCCTGCAAGATTGGTTGGCGAAGCGTCGCGAAGTACTCCGTGCTGACGTTGATCGTGCTGACGACGGGCGCAAGTTCTCCCTTCGTAACCGGCCGCCCTTCGATTGCGAACTCCGTGTTCGAAGGTCCGATCGCGACACCCGCCGGATCGAACGGTACATTCGAACTCAGCGCTACCGAGGTGGCGCCGTTCACCTGTCGCAACTCCAACAGAATCCGGTCCCACGTCTTGCGATAGTCCGCGATCGCCGGATACCTCCGGTTATTGAACGTCAGCCGCATCGACAACACATTCTCCGTGCCGAATCCAACCGGCAGTTCGCGCAGCGCCAATACGCTCCGCAGCATCAACCCGGCGCCTGCAAGCAGCACGAACGCCACCGCCACTTGGGCGACGACCAGCCCCGCGCACAGCCGGTTACTCGCCGCGGACGCCGACTGGCCCGCTCCCTGCCGCACCGCGTCGTTCAAACCCCGGTGAAACCACAGCGCCGGCGCAAGGCTAAACACAATTCCGGTGATCAACGCCGCCGTCAGGGCAAACGCCAGCACCGGCCAGTCCAGCGCCACCTCGGCGGCGCGTGGTGTGAAGCGTTCGGCGAAACGTTGCAGTACCCGCAGCGATAAGGGTGCCATCGCCACGCCTAACAACCCGCCGGCCAGCGAAAGGACGATTCCCTCCGCGAGCAGTTGCCGGATCAACCTCCCGCGGCTCGCGCCCAAGGCCGCTCGCAACGCCAACTCCCGTCCGCGCCGGAGCAACTGTGCAAGCAACAGGTTCGCGACGTTCGCGCAGGCAATCAACAGCACAAAACCAGCCGCCCCCAGCAACACCATCAGCGCCGGCGGCGCGCTTGAAGTCAGCTCTTCGTGCAAACTCTCGGCGGCAATCTTGTAACCCAACTCCGGCCGGTACGATTCCGGATAAGCCTGGCTAAGTTGTCCCGCGATCGACGACAATTCGGCCCGAGCCTGTTCGATCGTGGCGTTCTGTTTCTTTCGCGCGAACACGGTCATCATTCGCGCGTTGCGATTGGCTTGAAATCGCTGCGACGACCGCGTCGGACAATGCGAGGTCGGCATGTACACATCGCTTTCGATCGGATACTGCGGAATCGGAGGCAGCACGCCGATCACCCTATGCGGTCGATTGTTCATCGCGAATACACGGCCCACGATCGACGGATCCGCGCCGTGCCGCGACGACCAATACTTGTGACTCAGCACCAACACGCCATCGGCTTCGGTCGTATCGTCGGACTCGACGAACGTGCGTCCGAGCGCCGGCTTCACGCCCAGCGAGTCGAAGAAATTCGCCGACACCACAGCCGTCTGTACGCGCTCGGCGAAGTTGTCGCCCAGCAGCAGGAACACCATTGAGTGATGCTCCACCACCGCGTCGAGCGTGTTTTTCGCTCCGCGATAGTCCTCGATCTCTTTCACCGAAAACCGCAAATCGCGCTGAGAACCACACTCGGAATTGCGCCAGAGCCGCGGACGGCGTAGAATACCAAGGACCGATGTCGTACTCGTGGCCACTCCGGCATCCACCTGCCGCCGCCTTGATACTGGCGTTCGCCGGTTCGCTTGCGCCGGGCCAACCACGTCCTCCCGCCAACTCCGTTCAGGGCGCGCTGGCGCAGGCCCAAAAGGGCCACTGCAAGGAAAACCTGCCAACTGTGGTTCTCGGAAATCTCACATTGAGGTATGATCCGCCTGGATTCAGGGGCTTTGGGCTGTTTTGAGAGAGCTGCTTTGGACGTCACTCGCCCCACGCCGTCGGATGACAAGGCCTGTTGCAGCGCTTCACGAGCGCGGACCCAGTGACCGTTCATGAGCGCCCCA
>VFZW01000031.1 GCA_016871055.1 Acidobacteriota bacterium | reverse complement strand
AACGGAGCCCCGACCCCCTTCACATGGAAGGCCTCCGCAGACGTTATCCTCGACAAGGTGCGCCGTTGTAAAGAATTATCCAAGACAGGAGACTAGATCGTTGTGTGGCGGCGCTGAGAAATCAGCTATTCATTCCGATCCCGGTCGGAGAGAAAAGTATGGTTCTGTGACCGTGAGGCGCCGCTTAGGGATCGCCGAAAGAAATCCCGTGCAACCCGCTGCATACGCCGCTGATGCTCAATCATCCGGTTCCAGCGGGCAACGACTTCTTGCGCTTCGGGGTTCAATGTTACGCCTCTGGGCATCAGTTGACGAATCGCATCAGCGATTAGTTGTGCCGCGCGAACGTCGCGGGCCGGTGGTCTCTTTTGGAGTCTCTTTGCCATGGTTTTGTCCTTTTGCTTAATTCCGCAGCGCTGCCGCCGCTCCTTCCATCCATTGCTGTTGCCGCGTGAGCATTTCCGCCGCCGCGTCCGGCCGCACGCCCACGCGATAGCCCGTGAGCGCGACAATCCGTAATCCTTGCCGCGCCCAATAAGGCGAAACGTAGAGCGCGGCGCCCGCATCGCGCTCCATTTCCAGTAATGCCGTGGGCGACACCTGCCGGGGATCGATCCATGCCGTAAGCGGTCTGCCGCCGAAGGCGCGGTACGGTCGATTCAAAATTTCCGACGCGAGCTTATCAAGCGCTCCCTGCGAGTCGTTCAACAATCGCCGCACATTCGCCGGCGCTTCTCCAAGCGGATATCGCGCAGCCCATCGCTGTTCAAAGGCGTCCCACGGCCCAGGACCAAACGAAACACGGCACATCGCGGTGCCCAGCAACGCGCGTATCCAGGCCACCGGATGCGGGTCGGACTGCTCCCACATAAACACGTGCTCCGGGCCGGCGTCGATCACATCGGCGAGCGCAACCACCGACGCGTAGCCGGTATTCACGAACGCATACGCATCTGCAGCGATCTCTGAGGCCCACGCCGCCCACGACCCGCCATGCCCCGAGGGGGCGGTCCTCGAGGCGGGAAGCGAGTTCTTTGTTCCAACCAAGCAGGTGCGCTACCTGGTGCCCCGCTTCGTGGATCAACGCGGTCGGCCGCGACATGTTGTGCAGCGTCACTTTGATCGCCGCCGCCGGATTGTCGGTCGCTCCGTCCCAAAGCCGGAGGCCGGCCTTCAGGATCGCCGCGCCAAGTCCCTTGTCTACATAGACCAACACAGGCGGCTTCGAAACCCCGAGCGGCGTAAGCGTCTTCGCCATCGATTCGGAGGCGAGCCAGTCACACGTCCGAAGCCGTGCCGCCATCGGCGTCGAGCCGCGCGTGTTGATCGCGTCGACAAAGAAATCGAGTACGCTCTCGACGAGAGTATATTGTTGGCGGAATTTATGGACACCCTCTGGTGTCGCGCCTGCGCGAAGTTCGGCGATTCCGTACTTGAGACGCCGCAAAGCGTCGCCCATCGAACGGCGGATCGACACGCCCAGATATGTCTCCAGGCTCGCCCATGCAACCGGGGAAGCTAGTTCGTCAAACGCCGCCAGCCGTCTCACCGCGGACTCCCAGTGCGCGGTTTGACGTACGGCGTCGATGGAGCCGCTACTCACGGCGGAACCCCGCGATCGTGCTCCAATACGCTTTCGGAATCTCCACGGCCTCCATCGGCGGCAGCTTCACTTGGCCCGCCAGCGCCGCGCAAATCGCTTCCATCGCCGGTGGATTGTCGAGTTCGATCCGCACCGTCACGCCCCACGCCGGATCGTCGGCGGCCTTGATGAAGCTCGTCCGGAACGACTCGATCTCTTTTTCGACGATCTTGACGATCACCCGGCCGGCCCACTTGAAGAACCGTTTCCGAAACCACTGCATGACCAGGTTCAGTACGGGACGCCGTCTCCGCTTGAAGAGTTGCTGTGTTTTCGGAATGACCTTGATGTGCTTACCCTTGCCGTCCGCCGCGTTCTGCGCCGCGGCGTCAAGCACGGCCGTCACCGCCTGAAAGACCACTCCCTCGGTTTGTCCGGCGCGAAAACTCGCCGCCACGCGTTGTGCTTGCGGCTCGGCGAAGAATAGGGAGACGATTATCTTGTTGTTCTGACAATCGACGACTGTATTGATCTGGCTCGGTTCCTGGCCTTCCCCGGTAGTAGTGGAGGGCGAACTTCCGCCAACCGCATCATCGGTTCCCTCGCTGCCCGCCCCTCCGTTTCCGCCCACGTACCCACCGCTGGAGGACGCCGAGCCGAGTAATTGAAGGTAGTAGTAGCGGAGCCCGATCTGAATCATATGAGGTGACGCCATCCACTTGGGGGTGAACTTGCGGCCAAGTCCGGCACTGCCGGTCAACTGCCCGGCGGCGTCGGAGGTCAGCGGATGGATCTGGCTCCACGCGGCTTTGGACGCATTGCCGAGACCGGGTACGTTCTTCTCGAAGAGGGCAATGTGACTGAGCGTCGAACCAGGTATCGCCTCGTACATCCAAAGAATCGCCTGCAACGGTTTCCGTGCCAGTCCTTTTTCTACGTACAGGAAATCGGCGAGCGTCTTGCCGGCGAAAATGGTTATATTCTCCGCGGTCTTTGGATCGATCGTGATCTTCCTGCTTGGTCCGCGCTTGTAATATTTCTTACCCTTCGCCGGTGCCAGCACCCACATATCGTCCGGCTCGCTCGATTCACGCAGCTCCGGTCGCATCATCCGGCCTGGCCAGTTGGCCGCGGCTGCTTGCTCGAAAGCTTGTGATGCCATCGCCTCCAGCAACGCGGGATTCTCCAGATCGCGTTCCGCTAACCCCAACCGTTCCACGCTCTCTCCAAGCCGCTGCACGGTGCCTTCAACGGTCTGAGCCAGGAGAGACGGAACCAGCGATCGCTCTGCTGCGGAGTTGGTTTCGAATCCCATCATCTTCAGGCCGGCGCTTGCAATCGCCTGACCGAGTGGAAGGGCCGATTGTTGTCCAACGGTTTTTTGAATGAACTTCGCAATCAACTTCCCGAGGAGTTTCGCGATCACCTTGCGGAGTCCGAAACGGGAGGCCATTTTCAACGCGGGTACGATCGCTGGCAGGAACCCCTCGACATGCGGCGCGAGATCTTCGCCCTCCTTCGCTTGCGCGAGGGCCTGCATGAACTGTTCGCGCGCCATGGATAGCTCGGCAGCCGGAGAGAGTCCCTGCGTTTCGCTGGAGAACTCCTGGTCGGACTCTGCCTCGAGCTCGGAGTCAAACTCGAAAAGGGACGCGACGATCTCGGTATTTGCGGCCTCCGCGAGCGAGGCGGGGTTCTCGCTAGCTTCACCCGCGCCTTCGTCCGGCTCCAAAGATGCGTCGTCCACTGGCGCGCTGGAGACATCCTCGTCAGGCTCCCTGCTATCTTCGACGGGCGCGGATGGGCGTGGATCGCGCTTAGCTTTGCCTCCGCCGAGGAAGCGGCTCCGCAGCTTCCTCGCCGCTGGCCGCAGATTCGCGGGCAGCCGCCCGATTGCTTGATCCAGAACTTTGTTCAGGATCATTCGGAAGACTTTCTTTAGTATCCCGATTACCCGGCTTAACAGTTTCTGCTTGATTCCACCAGCCCGTTTCTTTCTTCCTTTACGGCCGGAGCGGCTACCCGACTTTGCCGCCTTCTTCGACTTCTTCCAAAACGCCTCGAACAAATACTCATACTCGCCGTAAGATTGACCAGCGGGCTCAAATTGATCGAACAGCCGCTCGATAGACTCGGCCTCCATTTCGAAGAGGTCCCGATTGCCTGCCTCCTGCGCGACGCGGTCAAGCGCCATTTCGAGTTCTCGATATGCCGGCGCAAAACGGTCTGCGACCGCCTCGCGGGCCTCCGACTAATAGGCGGAATTTCCGCCGAACGCTTCGAGTTGGTTTTGATAGAGTCCGTTCGCCTCCGCCGAAAATCGGGCGACCGCGTCTTCGAACTCGGGGTCGTAGAGTTGCTGCTCCATCTCGGCGATGAACTCAAGCTCCGGCGACACCGTTTCGGTCTCGCCTTCCATCTCTCGGAGGAATGGGTGTTCGCCGGCAAAAGGGCTTTCAAACGCGGACTCGAGTTGCGGAGACTCGTCTGCGACCGCCAGCTCCCACTGCGCTTCAGTGAGAAAGGGGGACTCGGGACGCCATGCGGAGGGAACAGGATTGGGTGCCATAGAGAATCGGTTTCCACCCCCTTATGCGCGCCTTGCGAAAATCAGGGGTCAAGAAATTCTGGCCGCTCGGACCATCGGCTATCCTGGAATTTGTGGAAGCCCTGGAGTTCACCGCCGCGCGGCGGCTTGTGATCGACACTGTACGAGCGGCGAAGTCGACACGTGTTATCGAATTCGTCTCGCTCGCCGAAGCGTCTGGCCGAGTGCTGGCAGCCAATGTCGTCGCCGATCGCGCCTATCCGCCCGTCGATCGATCGATTCGCGATGGCTTCGCCGTTCGCGCCGCCGACATGCCGGGCACGGTAAGCGTAATCGGCGAAGTGCGCGCGGGCGCGTCGTTCGAGGGCGAAGTAAAAGCCGGTGAATGCGTGCGCATCATGACCGGCGCGCCGATTCCGCGCGGCGCCGACGCCGTCGTTATGGTTGAACACACACGATTCGAAGGCGCCTCGATCGCCACCGATCGCGCCCCGTCGCCCGGCGAGTTCATCAATCGCGCGGGTTGCGAAGCGGATGCGGGCGAAGTGGTCTTGCACGCCGGCGCGCGCATCGATTACCGCCACGTCGCGATGCTGGCAACCGCGGGAATCGCCGAGGTTTCCGTCGTCAAACGGCCAATCGTTTCGATCCTCGCCACCGGCGATGAAATCGTGCCTGTCGAAGCGACGCCGCGCGATTTCGAAGTGCGTAACTCAAACTCCTGGGCGCTGGCCGCGCAGGTGGCCGAAGCGGGCGGAGTGCCCCGCGTTCTGCCGGTCGCGCCGGACGACCTGGACCAAACGCGCGCGCGCATCGAGGAAGCGCTGAACTCCGATATGTTGCTGCTTTCCGGCGGTGTGTCGGCGGGCGAATACGATTACGTCGAGGCCGCGCTCGCGCAACTCGACGCCGAATTTTTCTTCACACGTGTGAAGATCCGGCCCGGCGCACCGTTGGTGTTCGGCCGCGCGCGCGGCAAGTTTTTCTTCGGATTGCCCGGCAATCCGCTGTCGACCGCGGTGACCTACGCCGTCTTCGCGCGCGCGGCCCAGGAATTGCTGAGCGGTATCGCGGAGCCATCGCTCATGATCACAGAAGCCCCTATCACGATCACTCTCCGCGAAAAGCCCGGATTGACCCGGTTTTTGCCGGCGCATTTGCACGACGGCCGCGTGACGCCGATTTTTTGGAAAGGATCGAGCGACGTGCCTTCGCTGGCGAAGTCGAACTGCTACATCGTCGCGACCACCGAGCGCGAACTTTACAATGAAGGGGAACACGTTGCGGTGTTGCTCGCATGAGTAAACTCAGTCACTACGATCGCAAGGGCCAGGCGCGCATGGTCGATGTGTCGGCGAAGCCGGCGACACTCCGCACCGCGAAGGCGCAGGCGTTTGTGAGGTTGTCGGAAGAAGTGCTCGCCGCGCTCCCATCGAATCCGAAGGGCGATCCGCTCGAAGTCGCCCGCATCGCTGGAATCATGGCCGCCAAGAAGACCAGCGAATTGATCCCGATGTGTCATCCACTTCCGCTGTCCCATGCCGGCGTCGATCTCGCGATCGAGGATGGCGGCGTTCGAATCACCGCGACCGCATCGACCGCCGGGCCGACCGGTGTCGAGATGGAAGCGCTCACCGCGGCCAGCGTGGCCGCTCTAACCGTGTACGATATGACCAAGGCCCTCGATAAATCCATCGAGATCCAGGATGTATTCCTCCTCGAAAAAACCGGAGGCAAGAGCGGAGATTTCCGCCGCGCCCCGAAGCCGAAACCTTCAACCCGCCGCTAACATCCCATGAATATGAGCTTTACCCGACGATCGTTCGCCGCCGCCGCGCTTGGCGCTCCGCTGGTTGCCCAGAAAGTTCCCTTAGCAACCGCGGAAGAAGCGCCGCTGTTCCGCGCGTTTACGCGGCAGGTCATCGCGCCGACGACCGTCACCGACCGCAACGGCAACTACATTCCGAACCTGCAGCCGCACGAATTCCGGCTTTTCGATAAGGGCAAGCTGCAGAAGATCACGATTGAAAACGCTTCGGTTCCCTTGTCGATCGTGGTTTGCATTCAGGCCAACAACACCGTTGAGTCGGTGCTGCCGAACATCAGGAAGGTCGGATTGTTGTTGGAAAACACCGTGCTCGGCGAAGCCGGTCAGGCGGCGATTGTCGCGTTCGATCATCGCGTTCGCGTTTTGCAGGAATTCACGCGCGACGGCGATTTGATCACAAAGGCGCTGAACAAGATCAACGCGGGTTCGACAACGGCCGCCATGGTCGACGCGGTTAACGATGCCGCGCGTATGTTGTCCAGGCCCTCGCTGAAGACACATAAAAAAGTTGTGCTACTCATCGCCGAAACGCGCGACAAAGGCAGCCAGGGTAAGTTGCGCGATGCGCTGCTGGCGCTGCAGTTCGGCAATATTTCGGTGTATTCGCTGAACATCAATCGATTGGTGACCAGCCTGCTGACGAAACAGCCGCCGCCGCGTCCGCCATCGGTGCCATCCAGCGCGCGCCACGTTCCGGCCGGAGCGCTGAATACTCCCGACGCGACGATGGCCTTCACGGGACATTATTCCGGCAACTACATTCCGGTGTTAGTCGAAATCCTTCGCCAGGGCAAAGCGCTGTTTGTCGATAATCACATCGAGGCGTTCACGAAACATACTGGCGGTGCGGAACGTTCGTTTCTGACTTACAAGGATCTTGAACGTGTCGTGCAGGATATCGGCCAGGAGATTCAAAGCCAGTATCTGATCAGTTACTCGCCGTCGACAACCGAAGACGGGGGGTATCACGAAATCGTGGTTGAAGTGACGCGCCCCGATATGAAAGTTCGCACGCGCCCCGGTTATTGGATGGCGGCGATTCCGGATCATTTGAAGTAGGGTCGCGCGTGATCGAATTTGATCCTGCGAAATACGGTCCTCAGGTAGCGGCGTTGCTCGGCGACGGAACGCGGTTGATGCCGCTCGTTTCGCCTCGTTCGGGCGACCCGGAGACGGCAAAAATTTTGCGCGGCGAGGGTGTGTCAAATTTGCCGCAGGCGGCGTTGGCCGGGCTGTGGATTTATAGCGGATATTTTGAGGAAGCACACAGTCTTGCACGGGATATCCACAGACCCGACGGATCGTACTGGCATGGGATCCTCCACCGAATGGAACCGGACGCCTGGAACGCGGGATACTGGTTTCGGAGAGTTGGGACCCATCCCATATTTCCAAAAGTTCGGGCCGCGGCGAAAAATCTCGGTTACGATTGGGATCCGCTGCGGTTCATCGACGATTGCGACAAAGCGCCGGCGGACGAACTTTTGCTGCGCCAGGTGCAACTCGCCGAGTGGCAGATTCTGTTCGACTACTGCGTCCATTCCAAATAGTTCTCATGTCTACAGTCAAAGCAGCCGTTCTCACGGCATACGAAAAACCTCTCGAGATGCGGGAGTACCCGGAGTTGACGGCTGCCGGGCCGGGCGAAGCGGTGGTGCGCGTCGACATCGCGGGCATTTGCGGCACCGATGTGCATTTGTGGCTTGGGCAATTGCCTGTACCTTTGCCGGTTGTACTGGGTCACGAAACCGTCGGGCGGATCGAAGTGCTCGGCGAAGGGCTAAACAAAGACTGGCGCGGCAACGATTTGCGCGTGGGCGATCGCGTCGCTTGGGCGAGTTCACTGGTCTGCGGCGAATGTTATTACTGCCGAGTGAAGCGACAACCGACGCGCTGCGTAGCGCGGAAAGCGTACGGAATTTCGTATTGCGCCGATCACGAGCCGCATTTGCGCGGCGGATACGCCGAACAAATTCATCTGCGCGCGGGCACGGCGATTTTCCGCATTCCGGAGCATGTTTCTTCCGACGCCGTTGTTGGCGCGGGTTGCGGACTTGCGACGGCGATTCACGGCGTGGAACGTTGCGGCGTGGAGTGGGGCGATACGGTAATCGTGCAAGGAACCGGCCCGGTTGGATTGGGTGCGATTGCCGTTGCGAAGCAAGCGGGCGCGACGAAATTGTTGGCGATCGGCGGGCCTCCGCATCGATTGGAACTCGCGCGGCATTTTGGCGCAGATGAAACGATCGATGTGGGCGCGATGACGAGCGTCGAAGAGCGCCGGAAATTGGCGCTCGAATTCACGGGCGGCTTCGGCGCGGATGTTGTGATCGAGTGCGTGGGTTATCCGGACGCGGTGAATGAAGGAATCGAACTGCCGCGCGACGGCGGAAAGTTCCTGGTGTTGGGTCAGTATGCAAACGCGGGCAATATCGCCTTCAACCCGCACACGATCACGCGCAAGCAGTTGACGCTCCAGGGTAGCTGGGGATTCGAACCGCGGCACGTCGATCGCGCGCTGCGGATGCTTGAAATTCCGAAGTGGCACGATCTTTTCGCCGGCGAAATCACCGCGCGATATAAGCTGGCCGAGGCCAACGACGCGCTCGATACAGTGAGGAACTGGCGAGCGGGCAAGACAGTTTTGATTCCATGAAACATCTGTTCTGGATCGTGCCGCTTGCGTTGATCGCGGGAGCCGCGGGATATCTGGTGCAGTTGAAGAACGCCCCGCCCGAGGTTCGCGTAACAAGGGCGAAGGTTGGAACGATCGTCGATACGCTCGTCACGAATGGAAAAGCTGAACCGGTTTCGTTCGTCAGCGTGCGGGCGACGCGGGCGGGAGCGGTTGCGACCGTTCACGCTCGTAGCGGGAAAACCGTGGCCGCGGGGCAGTTGATCGTGGATCAGGATAACGCCGAGATTTTCGCGGCGCGGCAGGGCGCCGAGGCGCGCGTGGCGCAGATCGAAGCGGAGATACGGGCGCTCGAGGGCGGCGGGCGCGCGGCGGATCGCGCCGAGATCGACGGACAGATTTCGCGGTTGAACGTCGAGCGCGCATCGATCGATAAAGAACTTGGCGCAGTCAAGCGACTGATTGAAAAGAGCGCCGCGACAAAACAGGAAGCCCAAGCGCTGGAAGATAAACGCGCGTCGATCGACGCGCAGGTCCGGGCGCTGCAACAGCGGCGCGGGGTTTTGTTTACGCCGGGCGATCGGGGAATTTTGGAAGCACGGCTGCGCGAAGCGAAAACGGCCGTGGCCTCGGCGAACGCGCAGTTGGAGCGTGGCACGTTGCGCGCGCCGATCGGCGGCGTCGTTTATCAAATGGACGTGAAAGCGGGCGCGTATCTGAATCCGGGAGATCTGGTGGCGAACATCGGCGACATCAAGCGGTTGTCGGTGAACGTATATGTCGATGAACCCGAGTTGGGACGGGTTGCGCTCGAGATGCCGGTGACGATTACATGGGATGGGCTGGCCGGGCGGGAATGGACGGGACGCGTGGACCGGCTGCCGACGCAGATTCAAGCGCTGGGTTCGCGCCAGGTTGGGGAAGTGGTGGTGCGGATCGACAACGAGGACGGGTCGTTGAAACCGGGGGCGAATGTGAACGCGGCGATTCGGTCGCGTGAGGCGGCGGGCGCGATCATCATTCCGAAGGAGTGTTTGCGACGGGATAGTTCTGGGAAACAGGGGGTGTTCGTCGTCGAGGGCGGAAAGCTAACCTGGCGGCACGTGAAGATCGGAGTGGTTAACATCACGCACGCCCAAGCGTTAACTGGATTAGACTCCGAAGATAATATAGTTCTAGCGACGGATCAGATTTTGACCGCTGGACTTACCGTTACCCATCGCTTTAATACTAACTAAAGTGATCAGTACCTGGATTCCAAGAGAAATTTTGTCGGGAAGAAAGTGACAAACCGCTCGGAGATTGACTTTCGTCCTGGTAGAGTGGCACTATGCGCTTGGCGGCGGCTATGTTTGCGCTGGCGACATCGATCGCCGCGCACGGCGGATATTTCAGAGTTTCGACAGGTCAGAGCAGCGCGCAGGTGCAACTTGACGTTGCCCATTCGCACTACTATCTGATTACTCCCTTGGATATGAACTCGATTCCAGGAAGTCCCGATTTCATCCTGGGTGGTGCGTTCGTAATGAAAGCTGGCTCACAAAGCTCCCAGGACATAACGATGGACCTTTTCGAGGCTGCGATTCCCCTGCCGCCCATCACTGGCAGCGAGACGGTCATCCCAGCTGTTCCAGGCCCACCACTCGCCACGGCAACGTTTACTCATGCCCAATTCTGCGCCCAAGTGGCCGGCAACTGCCAGAGCTTCGCGGAGCACAGGTTTGACTTCCTGGTACCGCAAATGTTGGACCCGTTTAAGAACTACTTCGTGCGGCTTTCCTCACCACTGCCAGCCAACGCGCAGAACGAAGCGTACTTCATTAAGGAACCGAATCCTTACGTTTTGACGTTCACGGACGAACCGGCCCCGGTTCCGGAGCCGTCGACGTTTGCTCTAGCCGCGCTTGGCCTAGCGGCCGCCCTGCGATTCGCACGCCGGCGTTAGTTACTGAATGCGTTTGAGGGCGATTCCCGTGCCCTGTTCCCAGGCGGCGAGAACAGCCGCTCCGCTGGCCGCCAGCGACGGGAACCCACCGTGCGCGGCCAGTTCGTGTTTCTTGCCGTCGAAGGCAACGACCTTCATCCCTTCGGTCCAAGCGATGACCGGGTTGCCGGCTTTGTCGAGCACGAGCGCCGAATCCTTGCCGGCCCAGCCGGGCGCTTCGAACTTGGCGCCGTTGGTGTAGAAGATCTGGCTCTCGCGCCGCCAGGAGGTGACGACCGACCCGTCGGCCTTGATGGCGAGGCCGCCGCCGTCCATCGGACACGCGTTCAGCTTCCATGTGCCTTCGCCGACAACGTGCGACTTAAATGTCTTGCCGCCGTCCTTCGACACCCCGTGCCACATATCGCGTGACCCGCCGAGCCAGTTGCGAAACATCACGTGGAGGGCGCCGTCGGGACCGATCGCCGCCGAGGGATGACAACATTCGCAGACGTGGCCGTCGGGCGATTCGTAGACGAAGAAGTTCGGCGACCACGTCGCGCCGCCGTCTTTAGAAATCGACCCGGCGAGGCGCATTCCTCTTTTGCGCAGGTCGAGCCATGTGGCGAACAACATACCGTTCGGTCCGGCGGCAAGCGCATGCAGGCCCTCGCGAGCCGCGCCGGGAACGTCGTTGACCATCGCGGGCTTCGACCACGTTTTGCCGTTGTCGGCCGATCGCCACACGAACAACTCGCCGTCCTGCCCCCTACCTTTTGCGCCGGCGATGGCCGCGATGGCGATCGTGTTTCCACTCATGACCACGCGGGGACCTCTGTGCCGGCCGAGCGACGCGACGCCGCCCGAGCCGACTTTCACCGGTTTGCCGAACGTCGCGCCGGAGTCGGTCGACACGGCGGCGTACACATCGTTACCGGCGCCGAAGGCGACGACCGCCGTCGTGCCGGACATGGCGAGTTGCGGCTGGCGCCATGCGGGCGCGCCGGCGTCGGGAGTGAGTGTGAGAACAGCGAGGGCGAGTAGCATGGTTGCAGTTTATGCGAGGTCGAATAGCAGGATAGCGCTGTCTGCCGCGGCTTGTATATGTAGTTGTTGTTGATCCGATGCGGCGATGGCGTCGCCGGCCCCGAGATCATGACCGTTGACATTGACGCGGCCGGTGGCGACTTGCAGCCACGCATGCCGGTTTCCTTCGAGCGGGTGATCGACGGATTGATTGGCGTCGAGCTTGGACGCATAAACGAAAGTGCTTTGCTGGATCACCGAACTGCCGTTGCGGCCATCGGGCGAGGCGGCGAGAAAGAGCTTGTTGCGCAAGTCGGCATCGGTGAGAGGAAGGTCTTCGAAGCGCGGAGCGATGCCTTCGGTGTCGGGCTGGATCCAGATTTGGAAGAGATGGATCGGCTCGGTGGACGACGCATTGCGTTCGCTGTGATAGATGCCCGTGCCCGCACTCATGCGCTGCATTTGGCCGGGGCGAAGCACGGCGCGGTTGCCCATGGAGTCTTCATGTTCGAGTTGGCCTTCGAGGACCCAGGTGATGATTTCCATGTCGCGGTGCGGATGCCTGCCGAAGCCCGTGCCGGGCGCGATCCGATCGTCATTGATAACGCGGAGCGAACGGAAGCCCATGTGTTTGGGGTCGTAGTAGGTGTTAAAGGAGAAGGAATGGCGGGCGTTGAGCCAGCCGGCCTGCGTGTGGCCGCGCTCGTTGGCATTACGAATAGTGAGCATACTTCTTATTGGATTCGGGAATTGCGATTTGGATTCGGGCACACGGACCCTTGCGCGCGGCCGCTGGCTGTGATAAAGGTTTCGTCTCATGAAGCCTACTCACGCCCTGTTCGCGATCTTCACCGCGCTGCTTTCTTCATGTGGAGAGTCCGGTCCTAAGCCGCCCGCCAAAGGAACGCCCGCGTTCTACTGGGCGGCGGCCGGTGAAACGTTCAAGGCCGGCGATTACATGAAGACCAACGACCATTTGGAGAAGCTCGCGACCGGCGAGTATGCGGCGCGCGCGGTGCCGTGGCGGCTGGTTCTGATTGATGGCATGGCGCAGGGTTATGCGGATTTGGCGGATAGGTTCGAGATGGGCGGCCGGGCGAATAAGGCGAATCCGGCGCCGTTCCGCAGGCAGGTATCGGTGTATCGGAACCGGGCGTCGCAACTGGCATTGGGTTTCGGCGAGGCGCTGCAGAAATTCGAGAAGTCGAACCCGAGCGGGGACGTCGCGTTGGAGTTTGCGTTTCCGGCGGGCGCGGCCAAGCAGGTGGCGGCGTTGAACAAAGTCGCCGAGGGTTTGGCGATCGCGGACTCCGAGTTGCCGGCGACCGAGAAGCAGGCGCTGGAGCGCGCTGTGGTGTTGGCGGTGTCGCGGGCGGTCGGCGCGGGAGAGGATTCAGCGAAGGCGCGCGAGGCGTTTGCGTCGGGCGCGGCGAAGGCGCCGGTCGATGTGTTTTTGCGCGGCATGGCGGAAGCGGCGGTGAACCGCGCGGACATTTTCACGCCGTTGAAGGCGGATCAGCCGGACCGCTTTAAGTTTTTCTGCGAGCAGGCGGCGGGGTTGGCGAAAAAGCTGCCGGATTCGAAAGAGACGAAGGAGTTGAAGGCAAAGATCGAGGAGATGGTGAAAAAGGGGGCGAAGAAGCGGTAGAGCGTTGTATAGTGAGCCGTGGACTTTGCATTCTCCGAGCGTGCGCTCGACTATCAACGGCGGCTCCGCGCCTTCATGGATGAACATGTTTATCCGAATGAGAAGCGGCACGATATAGAAGTTCTGGACGGCGACCGGTGGCAGCCGGTGCCTGTTATCGAAGAGTTGAAAATCAAGGCGCGCGCGGCGGGGTTGTGGAACCTGTTCGCGGAGTTGTCGAACCTTGACTACGCGCCGCTGTGCGAAATCATGGGCCGTTCGCCGATGGCGGCGGAGGTTTTCAACTGCTCGGCGCCGGACACGGGCAACATGGAAGTGCTGATGCGCTACGGCACCGAGGAGCAGAAAGACCGGTGGCTGAAGCCGTTGCTGGCGGGCGAGATCCGGTCGTGCTTTGCGATGACGGAGCCCGATGTCGCGTCGTCGGATGCGACGAATATTGCGTCGTCGATTACGCGGGATGGAGACTCCTACGTCATCAACGGGCGCAAGTGGTGGACGTCGGGCGCGGGCGATCCGCGGTGCAAGATCTCGATCTTCATGGGGAAATCGGATCCGTCGGCGGCGAAGCACAAGCAGCAGTCAATGATCCTCGTGCCGATGGATACGCCCGGCGTGCGTACCGTCCGCACGCTGCCGGTGTTCGGGTACGATCATGCGCCGCACGGGCATGCCGAGGTGGTGTTTGAGAACGCCCGCGTGCCGGCGGCGAACATGTTGCTGGGCGAAGGGCGCGGGTTTGAGATCGCGCAAGGACGGCTTGGACCGGGGCGCATTCATCACTGCATGCGGCTGATCGGCGTGGCGGAACGCGCGCTCGAATGCATGTGCCGTCGCGTGAAGCAGCGCGTGGCGTTCGGCAAGCCTCTGGCCGAACAGGGGACGATCATGGCCGATATCGCGACGTCGCGGATTGAGATCGAACAGGCGCGGTTGTTGACGTTGAAGGCCGCGTTCATGATGGACACGGTGGGCAACAAAGAGGCGCGCACGGAGATCGCGATGATCAAAGTGATCGCGCCGAATGTGGCGCTGCGCGTGCTGGACCGGTCGATTCAGGCGCATGGCGGGGCGGGTGTTTCCGACGATTTTCCGATGGCGTGGAACTGGGCGAATGCGCGGACCTTGCGGCTGGCGGATGGGCCGGATGAGGTGCATCGCGATGCGATCGCGAAGTGGGAATTGAAAAAGTGCGAGTAGTGATTACGGGCGGGGCGCGGGGGATTGGCGCGGCGTTGGCGGCGCGGTTTCTTCTTGACGGGCACGAGGTAATTACCGCCGACTTGGATGGCGGGGATGTGCGCTGCGACGTGTCTTCGGAGAGCGATTTGATTTCGCTGATCGACGGCGCGGGCGAGATCGACATATTTGTTTCGAATGCCGGGATCGGCATTTTCGGCGGAACCGAAGTTTCCAACGACGATTGGGAGCGGATCTGGAAGATCAACACGATGTCGCACGTGTGGGCGGCGCGGCGGCTGCTGCCCGGCTGGCTGGCGCGCGGGCGCGGGTATTTCGTGCAAGTGGTATCGGCGGCGGGGTTGTTGACGCAAATCGGATCGGCGCCGTATGCGGTGACGAAACACGCGGCGCTGGCGTTCGCGGAGTGGCTGCATGTAACCCATTACGACGCGGGAATTCGTGTGTCGGCGGTGTGCCCGCTGGGGGTGAAGACGGGGCTGTTGGATGAGGCGGTCGAACAGGGAGCTGGGTTTTTGCTTGATGGCGTGATCGAACCTGACGCCGTGGCCGACGCGGTTCTCAACGGCATTGCAGAAGAACGGTTTCTGATTCTGCCGCACCCGCAGGCGCTTGAGTACTTTCGCTTCAAGGCCGCCGATTATGAGAAGTGGCTGCGCGGGATGCGGAAGTTGAAATCGCAGTGGGTGAGATAATGGCCTCATGCAGGATGGAATCACAATAGCCGGGCGCGCCTTCGCGTCGCGGCTGTTTGTTGGAACAGGGAAGTACCGCTCGAATGCGGAGATGGCGCGTTGTCATACGGCGTCGGGCGCGGAGGTTGTGACGGTCGCGGTGCGGCGCGTGGATTTGAGCGGGAAGACCGAGTCGCTGCTCGATCACATTCCGCGCGACAAGTATTTTCTACTGCCGAATACGGCGGCGTGTTATACGGCCGATGAAGCGATTCGCACGGCTCGGCTGGGGCGCGAGGTCGGCCTTTCAAACTGGGTGAAGCTGGAAGTGATCGGAGATCCGGACACGTTGTTTCCGGATAACGAGGGCCTTGTCGAAGCGACGCGCGTGCTCGCGAAAGAGGGCTTTGTCGTGCTGCCGTATACGACCGACGATTTGATCAACGCGCGGAAGTTGATCGATGCCGGCGCGGCGGCGGTGATGCCGCTGGCGGCGCCGATCGGCAGTGGTCTGGGGATTCAGAACACGACCAATCTGAGGATCTTGCGGGAGAAGATTACGAGCGTTCCGCTGATTGTGGATGCGGGCGTGGGTACGGCGTCGGACGCGACGATCGCGATGGAGTTGGGCTTTGACGCGATCCTCATGAATACGGCGATTGCGTCGGCCGACGACGCGGTGAAGATGGCGGAAGCGATGAAGTTTGCGGTGGCGGCGGGGCGGTTGGCGTTTGAGGCGGGGCGGATGGCGCGCAAACTTTATGCGACGGCGTCGAGCCCGTTGGAGGGCGTGAGCCGGTAAAATAACTCCGGTTTTCCGGTTTCCTCGCATAGTCGTGTTGGAGGTGACACGAACATGCGCGCTTTGCTTTTGCTCAGCTTATTACCCTGCGGGGCTTTCGCCGGGATACTTTACGACAACCTGGGTGCGGGCAATGTATATCGGACAACGTCCACGAGACCGTCGTACACGCCAAGGGGATATTCAGAACTGGCCAGCCATTTCTATGTCAGCGAAGGCGGCACTCTAACGGGCTACTGAGGAACTCGCGCACAACGGACTCGCTCCGGCTCGGCCATCGGGCGAGTTCCTCGCCCGTTTGGGGCCGTGCCTCCACGGCCTGTGCGCTTCGGGGATTCTGCATCTTCCCTGTTGTGGCAGCGGGCCGGGCCAGAATCGTCAGTTCACCTTGACCGTTTACGACGGCAGTTCCGGTGTCGGCGCGGCGCTGGACACGACAACGGTCATCCGCCAACTTGAGCACTACATGAATCCCGGGCTTGCCCCCATTTCGGTGTCGTTTTCCGGCGGCGTTTGGCTGGCGCCAGGAGATTACTACGTCGGCATACACGCGCCGGGTGAGGACATTGGCTGGGCGTTCAGTGCTGCCGCCCTCGTGCCGCCGTTCGCCACTCGATCGATTAGCACCGGGAATTGGGTCTACGAATCCGTTGGCAGCAACCTGACTTCCCGAATTCTCGGCGACCCGGTGCCGGAACCGGCCTCGTGGCAGATGCTCGGCTGCGCGGCGGCAGTAATCGGCGCGCGGGCGCTGGTGCGGCGGAGGGCGCGGGCGTAGCGATTCGTGCACGCACCTCAGGGATACTATCGGAACGCCTATTGAGCGTTCCCAGAAATTGGGCTAACGGACGTTCGGGATAAGGTGCGGGTCTCGTTGGAGAAGCCTGCGCGTGTTTGGCCTGGTCAAATAGCGCCAGCCGATTCGACGGGCGCATTCGCGCAAGCGATAATGAACGGATGCTTTCGCGCTCGACGGCGCTGGCCATGATCCTTCTACTCGCCGGCTGCACGGCGAAGAAACCGGAGTCCCCGTCGCCGCGCTACGCCGATGCGCGGTCGTGCGCGGGCTGTCACGCGGCGATCGCGGCGAAGTACAAGAACTCGGGCATGGCACGGGCGTTCGCGCCCGCGGGCGCCGATACGATTCCGGCGGCGGACGCTTATTATCATGCCGCCTCCGAGAGCTACTTCACGATGGCGTCGCGCGAGGGCAAGTTCTTTCAGAGCCGGCACCAGAAGGGTCCGCGCGGCGAACGCATCAACGAGATCGAAAAAGAGATCCACTTCGTGATGGGGTCGGGCAACCATGCCAAGACGTTTCTGCATCGCGCAGCGGACGGAAAGCTGATTCAGCTTCCGCTCGGATGGTACAGCGACGGCGGAGGTAGATATGCCATGAATCCCGGCTACGACCGCCGCGATCACGCCGGCTTCCGCCGCGCGATTCCCGACGACTGCATGTTTTGCCACAACGCCTATCCGGCGGTGACGCCTGCTTCCCGCGCGCACGGCGGGGATGCGGTCTTTCCGGCCGCGATGCCGGCGGGCATCGATTGCCAGCGCTGCCACGGTCCCGGACAGGCGCATGTCGACGCCGCGGCTTCCGGCAAGCCGGCGGCCGCATTGATCCTGAATCCCAAGGGACGCATGGAAGTTTGCATGCAGTGCCATCTCGAGTCGACCAGCCGCGACCTGCCCTATGCCATCGTGCGATTCGAACGCGAGCCTTATTCGCACTCGCCGGCCGAGCCGCTGGATTCCTATGTGCTGCACTTCGATTTCGCCAAGCCGCCGGAGGACCACTTTGAAATCGCGCACGCGGCGTACCGGCTGCGGAAGTCGGCGTGTTTTCTCAAGAGCGGCGGGAAGATGTCTTGCACAACCTGCCACGATCCGCACGATACCAAACGCGATGCGGCGCAGTGCGCGCAATGCCACGCCAAGGTGCACGACGGGAAGCAGTCGGGAGACCGGACCCGGATCGCAAGCGGGGCGGCGGAGACGTGTATCTCCTGTCACATGCCGAAGCGGCGGACCGACGACGTAGTTCACGTCGTCATGACCGATCACTTCATCCGGCGCACGCAGCCGCGCGCCGCCCTCACCGCGCCGCTGGCAGAGCGGCACGACGCGCCTTATCGTGGCGAGGTCAAGCCGTATCTGGGGAACGATTCGCTCTACACGGCGGTGGCGCAAGTGTACGCCGGCGTGAACTTGCGGGCGGGCGCGCAGCGGTTGGAATCGGCGCTGTTGGAGAAGAAGCCCAGCCACCCGGAGTATTATCATCAGCTCGCCGAAGCCCACTACCGGCAAGGTAACGACGAAACCGCGGTCAAGTGGTTTTACGCGGCGCTGGAGAAGGACCCCGCCTATTTGCCGTCGATTCGCAACCTCGGCACGACATTGACGCAGATCGGCCGGCACGCCGACGCGGCGGCTGTTCTCCGGCGCGCGCAGAACGATGCGGCGGCGCTAACCAATCTCGGCGAAGCGCTGATCGGCTCCGGCGACAACACCGCCGCCGCCGAGGCGCTGCGCCGCGCCGTCGCGCTCGACGGCGATTCGCCGGAAGCGTGGAACCATCTGGGCCGGGCGACCGGTTCCGAAGAGGCATTCCGCACGGCGATCCGGATCAAGCCCGATTACGCGATCGCGCACGCCAACCTCGCCAACCGGCTGCACGCGCGCGGCGATTGGCCGGGCGCCCAGCGCCATTTCACCGAAGCGCTGAAGGATGCCGAGAGCGCGCTGGCGCGATTCAACTACGGAACGGCGCTGGCCGAACGCGGCGCTCTGGCTGAAGCGGAAAAGATGTTCCGGGACGCGATCCGGCTGGATGCGCGCATGCCCGACGCGTACTTGAATCTGGGAAATCTACAGATCATGCAGGGCCGCGCCGGCGTGGCGATCCCGCAATTCGAGAGCGCGCTACGCGTATCGCCCTCGATGGGGCGGGCGCGGTTGGGTCTGGCGATTGCGTACGCCGAGTCGGGCCGTTTACGGGAGGCCGCAAAAGAGTTCCGCGCGGCGGCCCAGGATCGAGATCCCGAGATCCGCCGCGCGGCGAGTGACGCTTTGACCCGATTACCAGGCCAGTTTTAGACCGAACTGATTGGTCCGCATACCGCGGGCGGCGCTGATCACGCCGTAATTCAGCGAGGTCAGATTCGTATCCGGGTTGCCCCAGTTCGGGTGGTTGGTGAAGTTAAACGACTCGAAGCGGAACTCGAGGTTCATGCGTTCGACGATGTCGAATCGGCGGAGAACCGAGAAGTCCCAGTTGAAGACGCCAGGGCCAATATAGACGTTGCGGCTGATATTGCCCTCACGGTAGGTCAGTTCGTTGAAGCCGCGCGCATCAAGAGTCGTGCAGGTGATCGCCGCCGCGCCCCGGCCCGAGGAGTGCCGCTTGAAGTACTCTTGCGGAGTCGGGTTGGAGACGTAGGGGCTGATACCGGTGGCGTCGCCTCGGCTGCCTTGGGTGTTGGACGCGATGTCGCCGCAGCCGCCGCCATTAAAGGGCGAGCCCGTCGACATGGTCAGGATCGTACCGAGCGACCATCCGCCCAGTACCGCGTTGCCGGCCCGGCCGAGATCGCGCTTGTTCTTTCCGAACGGAAGCTCATACAGCGCCGAACTGGTGAAGCGGTGCAACTGGTGGAACTGCGACAACCCCCGCTCCCTGCGGAAGTCGTAGTTGTTGGCCGGGAACAGGTTGTCACCGTCATTGACGCGAATTCCCGAGCCGCTGTCAATCGACCTCGACCAGGTATAGCCGAGCAGGTAGGTGTAACCCTTGCTGAAGCGCTGCTGGACCTTGATGATTCCCGAATTATAGTTCGAGTTCACGTGCCCGCCGATCGTCTGGATGCGGCCGTAAATGTTGCCGCCCCAGGGCCGCCGGTCGTTGGCCGAACGGTTGTCTTCGGACCCGGAGCGGAAGATGGGATCGTTCCATCCGTACATACGCTGCAGCTTGTGGCCACCGTTGCCCTGGTAGCCGACTTCGACCATGATCGCGTCGGTCAACTGGTGCTGCACGTTCAACAGGTACTGATGCACGTAGGCGGTACGGCGGTTGACTTCGTTCGAGAAGGTATACGAACCGGCAAGACAGAGGCCGCTCCAGTTCGAGCAGCGCACACCGGTGCCGACCAGCACAGCCCAGGGATTGTTGATGTTCACATTGGGCAGAAGATCGATCGAGCGGGAGGTCTCGCGGAAGCCGAGGTTGCGAGCCATGTCCCATACCGGGTTGATCGTGTCCTGTGCAAAGAACAGGCCATAACCGGTACGGACCGTCCATTTTGCGCCCGGCTGCCAGGCGATACCGATGCGCGGAGCCCAGTCGTTCTTGTCGGGACGCACGGTGGCGCGGCCGAACAGAACGTCGTCGCCGGTGGCTTTCGGAATGATGTCGCCAATGTGGACGTTCAGGTCCTGGTGGAAGTCGCCGGGACCGGGCCGTACAAGCACGGGAACGCGGCAGTTGGGATCGAGCGCGCGTCCGCCGTCGAGCACGCCGGTGCAGAAGAGTTGCACGTTAAAGATTCCGCGATGGCGGTCCTTGAACGGCGGCGTGTATTCGTAGCGAAGGCCGATGTTGATTGTCAGGTTCTGACGAATCTTCCAGGTGTCCTCCGCGTAGAAGGATTGCGCCCACTGCCGGAATTGGGTGTTTGCGATGCCGAGCGCGCGGGTGGACTCTTCCGTCCAACCGAGCAATCCCGTTGCGAACGCGGACCCCGTCCGGCCGAGGTCGGACGGATTCGAGGTGTACCGCGACGGGAACTGGAAGAACCCGCGCGGGAACTGGTTGCCGATCTGGTTGAAGCGGCGGCTGGTGATCTCACCGCCGAATTTCAGCGTGTGCTTGCCGCGGATCCAGTTGAGGTTGTCGAGCAACTGGTAGGTGCGGTTGCGAACGACAAACGGCGCCTCGGTGGTTTCTCCCCAGCCGGAGGCGAAGTTGTTGCCACCGAAGCCCACACCAGGGGCGCCCCACGCTTGGGGAATCGGAGAGAGCAAACCGGGAATGTTCAACTCCGCGGTGACGTTGCGGACGTTGGCGAGCGACGTGCCTTTGTCGTTGTCGAAGATGCTGGCGCCGACGCGCAATTCGTTCACGACGGTTGGAGTGAACGTCCGGACATTCGAGAACATGAATTGCCAGACTTTCGTTTGGACCTTCTCATCCTGGGACGGGAATGTATTGCCGCCAAGCAAAAGTTCGTCGCCCCAGCTCAAACGGCCGAACCACTGCGAGTTGACGCTTTCATTGAAGTCGACGCGCGAAGTGACCTGATCCCAGTCGGTCGGGCTGGGGGCGTTGCGGACGTAGTTGAATTGCGATACGCCGGCGACCGCGCCCGGAACGTTGGGAGTTCCGTAGAACTCCAGCAACTTTACAAATTGGGGCGAGAACCGCGATACCGGTATTCGCTGATTCGCGAACGGCGTGGCGGTCGGACGGCCATCGGCGCCGTTGCGAATCGTGGTCGGATCGAAGATGGGTAGATGCTGCGGAGCGGAGAAGTCGCCGCCGATCATGGCGGCGTCGGCTACGGTGGAGCGCCGCACGGAGGCGACACGCTCGCGGAGGCCTTCGAAGTTGGCCATGAAGAAGAGCTTGTCCTTGCCGTTAAAGACTTTCGGAATTACGACCGGGCCGTCGACTGTGAAGCCGAATTGATTGCGGCGGAAGGGATTCTTCGGACCCGCGGCGAGCCACGGCCGGGCTTGGATTTTGTCGTGGCGCAGGAACTCAAACAACACGCCATGCATTTCGTTGGTGCCGGGCTTGGTGTTCACGTTGATCTGCGAAGGCGAGCGGCCAAATTCGGCGGAGTAGACGCCGGTCTGCACCTTGAACTCCTGGAGCGCGTCGACCGAAGGCCGCACGATGAAGGTGTTGAAGTTGACGTCGGTGTTCTCAAGCCCGTCGAGGGTGAACCGGTTGTATTGCTGCCGCATGCCGGCGATCGATAGCGCCTGGTTGGATCGCTCGCCGCCCTGGCGTCCGTTGGCCTGGCCGCCAGCCGGCATCTCGGAGCTGACGTTCGGCGCGAGGCGCACCAGTTGGAGGTAGTTGCGGCCGTTCAACGGCAGTTCGACGATTCGACGTTGTTCGATAACGGTGCCGGTCGCGGTGTTGGAAGTCTGCAACATTTCGGCCGAGGCGGCGACTTCGACCGATTCGGTTACGGCGCCGACCTGGAGGTCGAAATCGACCCGCAAGGTGTCGCCCACTTGCAGAACTCTCTCGGCTGCGACCGCGGCTTTGAATCCTTGGGCCTTGGCCTCTAACTTGTACCGGCCGGGAACAAGGAACGGCACGGTGTAGACACCGGAGTCGCTCGTCTTGATCTGCCGGATCTGGTTAGTGGCCAGGTTGGTGATGGTGACCTCCGCGCCCGCGATGGCGGCGCCGGAGGAGTCGTTGACGTTGCCTGTAATTTCGCCGTATGTTTGGGCGAAAATAGCGGCCGTTGATAACAGCAGTGGGCACGCTTGTCTCATGAAGATCCCCTTCGTTTGTGAGTAATCGTCACCAAGCCGAAACGGACGGCGTTGGTGGTGATCATTATACCGGTTTTTGGAACCATTACGCTATCGTGATTTCGAAACAAAAAAAGCCGCGCCGGTCCTGCACGACCGGCGCGGCTTCTTCGGCGAATCCCCCCGTTACAGCAGGCGGTGTTTCACCAAGGCTAGAACTGTATCATGACAGTCAGGTTCATGAGGGGCTGGCCGCCGAGCGATGCGGTACGGGGATCGTCGGTGAGCTTGCCAAAGACTTGCGGGTTGCGGAAGTCGACGGAGGTCGTCGGTCCGGTGAAGTTGAACGTCTTAAAGGCGTTCTGCATGTCCCAGCGGAGCTGCGCCTGATACCGTTCCTTGAACTTGAAGTTCTTCTGCACGGAGATTTGCGCCCAAGCCATGCTGGGGCCGGTCAGGATGTTGCGGCCGGCGTTGCCGATTCGGAACGCATCGGGGTAAGCGAAGGCGTTGATATCGATTACGGCCGGGCGGTTGTTGGTGACGAAGCGGTCGCCGCCGCCGTTGTTCCACTTCCCGAAGTCGTAGTCGGGCTTGCTGACCACGTTCGGCCGGCGCGCGCCGGCGAAACCGGGGAAGTAGTTGTTGGGGCTGTTGGCAAACGTGAAGTTGAGCGGGTTGCCGGTCTCCAACGTTTGGATGGTGGCGATGGCCATGTCGCTGAAAATCGCGCTGGCGACACGGTTGCCGCCGAGCCACTTCTTGCCGCGGCCGAATGGCAGGTCGTAATCGACCGTGGCGATCCAGCGGTGATTGCGGTCGTAGCCGGCGCGGCCTTTTTCGAGGTTACGGTTCTGAATCGGCGCCACGCCGCCGCCGGCGTTGTCGTTGTCGGCGCTATCGATGGTCTTCGAGAACGTGTAGAACGTCGAGAAGAACAAACCGCGCGACATGCGCTTTTCGAGCTTGATCGTGCCGGAGTGGAATGTGGAGTGACCGAAGTTGGAGCGCATCGTAACGTTGCCGAAGTGCGGGAACGGGCGATGATTCTGGGCGGTGGCGAGGATCGCGTTGCGCTGCACCGGATCGTTCGACAGGTAGTCGACGCCGAAGGTGTTGAGTTCCCAGCGTTCGACGAGACCAACGCCGCCCGAACCCTGATAGCTCAGTTCGATGGTGTAGTCGCGAGCGATTTCGTTCTGAATGGAAAGGTTCCAGTTCATGACGTAGGGATTGCGAAGATTCGGATCCCATAGATTGACGTTGCGGCCGCTAAAGTTCGAGCCGATGAACGGGCTCGATCCGTTTTGCAACACGACCGGTGGGGCCGGCGTTGTACCGCGGCTGATCTGATAGATCGGACGCGGATCGCCCGGCACGGCCTGTTGGACGGATGTTCCGACATACTCGTCGTACATGTCGCGCCTGGCCGGGAACTTGATATCGACCGTGTAGAAGCCGAAGCCGCCGCGGAACACCCACTTTTGCAGCGGGTGCCAAGCGAGGCCAAGGCGCGGGTTGAAGTTGTTCTTATCGCCATTCGTGAGGCCGCCGGCCGGGTGAATGACCGCACCGCGCCGGCCAGTGATTGGGTCGGTGCCGTTCGGATCGAACTGGCTCATCAGGCCGTACTTGGTCTTGAAGGCGCTCTCGCTGGAGTAACGCAGACCGATGTTGGCGGTTAAAGTGGGGGTGATCTTCCAATCGTCCTGGATGTAGAAGCTATGGATGGACGAGCGCGGCAGCCAGCTTGTTAGCTCGGTACGGAAGGTGGCCGCCGTGACGAAGCCGGTGAGGAAACCGGCGAACGGACTGCCGGTGTTCGGTTGCGCAACGCCATTGGCCTGCAATCCGGTGGTCGCGCCCGAGAAATCGAAGGCGACGGGGTTGGCAAGCACGGCGGAGTTCAGACGGAAGCGTAGAATTTCGTATCCGGTCTTAAAGGCGTGTGTTCCGCGAATGTAGGAGAGGTCGTTGCGGAACGAGATCGTTTCGTTGACGTTCCGGTTCGGCGTTGCGCCGCTGAGGCCGTACATCGACGAGGGGTCATTTCGGTTGCCGCTGCCAAAAGCAGGCATCAGATCGCCATTGATGTTCGGGATGCCGAGCTGCCGGCCCCAGTTCTTCTGGTAAGACGGAACGATAAGCTGCGACCAACGGCGGTTGTAGCCGACGCGGGCGTCGTTGACGACCGTTGGCGAGATAATCCAGGTCTTGCCGAGCGACATGTTGTTGTCGCGACGCGGCGAGCGGTTTCCGGCAACACCGTCGAATTCGCCGCGGTCGGGGCGGATGTTCCACGGCCGCTGCAGTCCCGGCAGGTACTTGTTATCGGTCCAGGAGTAGTACATCTTCAACGCCGTAGAGAACTGGTGATCGAAGCGGTAGTTGTAGTCGTTCAAGTAGACCTGAGCCAGTTCGTTGGCCTGATAGTTTCCCGTTGCGCCGGTCGAGATGAAGTTGCCCGGACGGCTGGGCAAATTCCACGGATCGAAGTCGAGAACCTTGCGGGCTACGGGATCGATGCGGCTTGCCGGAATGATGTTGCCAGGGAAAATATCGCGCGACCAAGCGCCGTTGACCTGGCGCGTCGACGCGGGATCGTAGATCGCATTCGCGTTTTGGAATGCGAAGTTGCCTTGGCGCATGCCGAGGCTCGGCACCGAAGAATCGACCTGCGCGACCTTCTTTTCGTGTAGCCGCTGGAAGCCGAAGAAGAAGAATGTCTTGTTCTTGCCGTTATAGAGTTTCGGAATCACAATGGGGCCGGAAATGTTGGCGTCCGGCATCATGAAGAACGACGGCACGCCTTGCTGCTTGGTGGTCTCCTTGTCGAAGAACAACCGGTGCTGCATGCGGCGCGTGCGGCCGTACCAGGAGCCCATCGCGTGGAAGTCGTTGGTGCCGGTCTTCTTCACCGCGTTGATAACGCCGCCGGCGGAGTGGCCGTATTCGGCGGGGGGAACCGTCGTGATGACTTTGACTTCGGCGACGGAGTTGAGAATCGGCTTGACGGTTTCGGTACCGCTGTTTTGATCGTTACCGTTGACACCGTCTTCGAAGATGCCGATGGCGCCCGCGCGCTGCCCCGCCAAGTGATAGGCGCCGAGCGAACCGCCGTAGGCGTAACCGCCCGTGGTCATGCCGGGGACCAGATTCATCGTCGAATTCACAAAGCGCTGATAGAGAGGCAGGTCGTAGAGCACCTCGCCGGTCATGACCGCGCCGGTTGAAGACGTTTCCGTTTCGAGCGCGGCAACCTGGCCGGTGACCTCGACCGACTCGGTGACTTGGCCGACTTGCATGGCGATGTCGACGGCGAGGGTGTCGCCCGTGCGGAGTTCGACGTTGTCGCGAATGACCTTCTTGAAGCCGGCGGATTCGAATGTCATTCGATACATGCTCGGCCGCAACGACAAAACGCGATAGATTCCTTCGCTGTTGGTTGTCGTTGTGGAAGTGAAGTTCGTGCTTGGCTGCACGACGGTCACGTTGACGTTGGGGACGACTGCGCCGGATGCATCCGTGACGCGGCCTGTGATGGTTGACGTACCAATCTGCCCGTAGGCGACTGCGCTTAGCAGGGCCATTCCGAGCGTCGATAACGCGCGAGACTTCATTTACTGCCTCCCGATGATTGCGATCTGCCGCATAGCGCGGCCTAGAGGATTATATTTGAAGTTTCGGCGAAGTACAAGCCGGGCGGCTAAACGGTTTTTCGCCTACTTCTTTAACTCACGGATGCGGATGTTACGGAATGTCATGCCGCTGAAACGGTCGTGCAGTTGCAGGCCGATCGGGCCGGTTTTTGGCCTCTTCGGATCGCCCGCGTGGCTGGCTACTGGGTGGCCGTTAAGCTTGACACGAATCATGTCGTTGCGCGATTCGATGTCGAGCGTATTCCAATCGCCGACTTTTTCGTGACCCAACTCGGCGGATGCGAAGAGGTAGAGGCTGCCGCTTGGGTACTTGCCCTTGCTGCCGACGGCGATCTGAATTTCGTAGCCCCAGTGGGCGGGCGTTTTTTCGAAGTCGGGCGCGGGGCCGATTGCGTACTTGCCGCGAGTGGAGTCACGGATCGTAACGCCGCTGTTACCGTTGAGCGGGCCGCGGTATTCGACGTGGAGGTCGAACTCGCCGTACTCGGCGACGGTGTACAACCAGGATTGCGTTTGGCGCCAGTCTTTGAACTGCTTCTCGGTCAGCGCGACCGGCCAGGCGCCAAAGGGATTGTTACCGCCGGAAGCCGGTTCGGCGACAAGCGTGCCGTCGGCCAGCACGTGCCATCGGCCGTCGCCGACCACCTGCCAGCCGTCGAGGTTCTTGCCGTTGAATAGCGGTTTCCATTGCTGGGCCGCCAACGTGAAAGCGGCTAGGGCGAGGAGGAGTTTCATTGTTCAAAGTATATGCGTGTTACACTCGCCCTGGTTAGACATGCAATACCGGCGGCTGGGAAGAACGGGCCTCCAAGTCTCGGAGATCGGACTCGGCACGAATCAACTACGCCGAGTGCCGGAGCGGCAGGCGATTGAGACGTGCAAGCGCGCGTTCGCGTTGGGCGTGAATCTCGTGAATGCCGAGCCCGAGTACGAAGGCGCCTATGCGATATTGCGGCGCGCGATCGAGGAGTCCCATCCGGCCCCGCAGATAGTGCTTTCGATCCAGACCGGCGGCACGCGGGACGAGTTCGAGCGCGGCTTTGAAGCGGCCTGCGCGGCTTTCGGCCGTGAGCGCATCGACCTTTTCGGCGTCACGTCGATTTCCGATCAGGAGGCGTTTGGCGCGAATGTGTGGGGTGCAGGCGGCCTTGTCGAATACCTGCAGCGCTTGAAGGAAGAGGGGCGGATCACCGGGATCTTCGGCAGCGATCACGGGTCGCCCGAGCAAATGCGCGAGATTCTCAAGCGCGACGCATTCGACGCGCTGATGCTGGCCTACAATCCGCTGGGCCATCATCTCGTAACATTTCGCGCGTCGACGGTGTGGACGTTCGAAACGCCGCCGTCGCCGATTCCGCATTATGAACGGGAAGACTTGCAGCGCACAAAAACAGAGATCATACCGCTGGCGCGCAGCCGCGACGTTGGTATATTGCTGATGAAACCGCTGGCGGGCGGGCTACTTTGCGAGGGCAAGGCATTTCCGAGTTATCGGTACCGGGATGGCTTGCCGGAGAAACCGGCGCCGGCCGCGGTGTTGCGTTATTTGCTTGAGACCGAGGACGTGGCGTCGGTCGTGCCAGGGATGGCATCGCCGGAGGAGGTCGAGGAAAATCTGCAGCCCGTTAATATCGACACCGCGATCGTTGAGCGGCGGTTTGATGAACTGTCAAGAGTAATGTGCAGCCGATGCGGCAATTGTGACGATTTGTGTAGCCGCGGCTTGCCGGTATTGTATCTATTTCGCGCGGCATATCACTACCTCTATCCAACCGCGCCATTCGGTATTTCAACGTCGCTGCAATACTTTCGACTGCACCCGTGGGAGGAAGCGCGTTGCGCATCGTGTACCAATCAGACATGCCGCTGCGGTTCGCAAATCGACATCCCGCGCGAACTGATCGCAATTCACAACAAAATGCTCGAGCTGCGCAACGCGGGAATCGTCCCGGCCGCCGACACGTCCGACGCCGATTTTCAAACCGGCCGGTCATTCTCGGCAAAACTTCTATCTCGCGAAGTGCACAGCGACCGGGCGGTGTTCCATATTCGAAACACGGGCGATCAGGTGTGGCCCGAGGGTTTTCCGCTCGAAATACATATCAATGGCACCTGGTTTGGCACGGTAGGACTCCGCCAACCCGTATATCCGAAGGGCGACGGACACTTCGCATTTTCGATGCCGTGGTGGGAAGGCCCGCGAGAAATCAGAGTTTCGCTGGGAGACTTCTGGAGCGCGACGGCAGGCGAGATGCCCGAGTACTTTGTGCGCTTCATCGGCCACAATGTGGCGGCTTCCTATTGCGAGGGCGCGCGCGTCACGTTCCGGGTGCAGGTCGAAAACGCCGGCCGGGCACCGTGGTACGGCAATCCCGCGGGTGACCGGTTTGCCCGGCTGGTATTGCATGTCGACGGCAAATACGCCGCCGTCGGACGAATTTCGCGCGCCCAGGTCGCCCCGGGAGAGCGCGTCGAGATCTCCGTCGCCACGCGAATTCCCGGGGCCGGCGAACACGACCTCCGGTTTGAAATGGCAATCCACGGAGAATGCTGGTTCCGCGATCCAGGGAGCGAGCCGCTTGATATACGCGTAACGGCGACGGAACAGCAACGCACGGAGACCGACCGGTTGCTTGAGATCGCCGCGCGGCGCAACCACTGGTTCTTCTCACCGGGGATGCGAGTCTACCGCAGCGATGGCGAACCGGCGTTTCCCGTGTTCGCCGAATCGGCGCGTGGATGCGTGCTGACCGATGTCGATGGACGCTCGTTCACCGATGTGCTCATGGGCTGGGGCTGCAGCCTGCTTGGCTACGCCGAGCCCCGCGTCCAAGAGAGCGTCGAGCGCTCGATTCGCGCGGGCGGTGGCGTCTTGTCTCTGCCACATCGTCTGGAGATGGAAGTGGCCGAAACGCTCTGCGCAAACTTTCCATGGGGGAGCGAAGCGATCTTCGGGAAAAACGGATCGGACGCGACGACCTGGGCCGTGCGGACGGCGCGCGTTGCGACCGGGCGCAAGGTGGTTATCGGCTCCGGTTACTTCGGATGAGCGGACTGGTTCGTGGGTGTTCAGGGCGTGAATGGAACCGGTGTGCCGGAGGGGAACAATCGCTACTTTGTTCCGGTGCCGTATCTGGGAACCGATGCACTGGAGAGAGCCGTCGCCGAGCACGCCGGAGATTTGGCCGCGATTCTGATCGACCCTGCGGCGATGTGTGTAACCCCGGCTGACCCCCAGCATTGGAAAGACGGACCGTTTCTAGAGCGAGCGCGCCACCTCGCCTCCAAACACGGCGCGCTGTTGATTTTCGACGAGATCATGACCGGTTTCCGATTTCGCTCGGGAAGTGCGGCCGCGGCGTTTGGAGTCGTACCCGATATGACCTGCCTAGTGTCCTGTCTCATATAACTATGTACATATAGGCAGAGTTGCCTCATACTGGGTCATGTTCACCCCAGCAGCTCCCTTGGCGGTAGAAGCGAGCCAACGGGAGCAACTCGAAG
>VFZW01000030.1 GCA_016871055.1 Acidobacteriota bacterium | reverse complement strand
GAGTATTTACATGGGTATACAGAACAAGGCAAAAAAACGCGCAACCCACGCTGTCTGAGAACCTTGCGGTGAAAACTACTGCTTATCGGCGGGGGAACTTCGGACTAGAAGGCGCGCGATGTTTGAGTGTTCAAGGCCCGCGAGAATTTGGCGCTCGCGCAGGAATCGACCGGCGACGATGGATTGATCCCAGCCTTTTTGCACGAGTTTCACGGCGACTTGCTTTGTGAGTTCGCCGTCGGCGCGCTCGCCGAGATAAACAGCCCCCATGCCACCGCGGCCGATCTCGCGGACAAGTTTGTATGGCCCGGCGTGCGTGGGATCGCCAACGGAGAATGCGCGGGCGGCGGTGGCGACGGCGCCACCAAGCGCCGGTTCGGCTTTGCCGTCGGCGTTTAGCAGCGATTCGACTTCGCGGCGGAGAGCGGCGTCGGCGGCACAGGCGTCGTCGAGGTAGCGCGTGCGATCGGCGCCGGTGAGGTCGGCGGCGGCGAGGAATATCTCTTCGATGCGGGTCCAGTCGGCCACAAGAACATTTTATGACGTTCGCGTTGCTATCCTGAGAGTTCTTATGTCGAAGATGTTGGATGAGATCCGGCAGCAGCCGGCCGCGTTGGACAAAACGCTACGGAGCGAGTTGAAGGGCATTGAGGTGCTGCGAGCTCGGTTCGCAACGCAGCGGCCGTCGTTCATCATTTTGGCGGCGCGAGGAACGTCGGACAACGCAGCGCAGTTCGGCCGATATTTGTTGGAGATTGCAACAGGCATTCCTGTGTCGCTTGCGGCGCCGTCGATATTTACGCTCTATGGCGCGCGCGTCGATTACAAAGACGCGCTGGTGGTGGCGATATCGCAGTCCGGGGAATCGACCGATACGAACCTCGTGTTGGAGCGCGCGAAGGAGTGCGGCGCGATGACGATCGGCGTTACCAACGAGGCGTCGAGCGCGTTGGCGAGGTTGGCCGATCACGTAATCCTGGTGCGCGCGGGACGTGAGAAGAGCGTCGCGGCGACAAAGACGTATACGGGCCAACTGTTGGCGATCTACCTGTTGGCCTACGCGCTGGGCGCGCCGGTTTCGCTGGAAGAGTTGCGCGCGATGCCCGCCGTGGTCGAAGGCGCGCTGTCGCTGGAGAGCGAGATTCGCGAGAAGGCGTCGCGCTACCGGTTTATGAAGAACGCGGTCGTGGTGGGCCGCGGGCTCAACTACGCGAACGCGTTCGAGTGGGCGCTGAAGATGATGGAGACGTGCTACGTCGTTGCCGAGCGGTTCTCGTCGGCCGACTTTCTGCACGGCCCCATCGCGATGGTGGAGCAGTCGTTCCCCGTTTTCCTGTTCGCGCCGGCGGGCGTAACGTGGCCGTCGATCCGAGAGATGATCGCGCGGGTGCATTCGCTGCACGCCGAGACGTTGATCGTTACCGATCAGAGCAACCGCGAAGCCACCGGTCTAAAGACAACGCGGTCGATTACGATCCCGGCGAAGCTACATCGAAAGAGCGCGGTACCGGAGGAGCTGTATACCCCGCTGCCGTACATTGTTCCCGCGCAGATCTTCGCCGCGTGTCTGGCGGCCGAGAAGGGGTTGAATCCGGATCAGCCGAGGGCGCTCGAAAAGGTCACGCGAACGTTGTAATTTGGTAGCGATGCGATTCGCCGCGCGGGCCCTGATCGGCGTCTTCGTCGCGGGCGCGGCGTTCCTCGCATATCTGACGTGGGCGTTCACACCGAGGCGTGTGGTTACCGGGCCTGGTCCGGCCGCGCCGCGGGTGCTAGTGCACGGGGCATCCGGCGAAGAGTTCTTCTATCGAATTGTGGAGTGGCGGGACAAAAGCGACGCCGCGCACGAGGTGTACTTATCGCCAATGGAGAAGCCCCCGCCGGATCAGCGCGGTGCGCCGGCACCGCGAACCGTGGATTGGCCCGTACCGCCGCGCGTGCGGCGCATCGACAATAAGACGGTGGATCTGGAGGTCGACCGGCCGCCCGCGGTGCGGATTACGATCAATCCGCTACCCAACGGTATGGTCTACTTGGAGCGCCGAAAACCTACTAAACCCTAAACCGCTCGGTCCACAGCAGGAACCGCAGCAGATCGCCGCGGCGTTGCCACACAAAGCGCCAGAACTCCTGGAAGCCGATTTGCTCAGCGTGAAGGCCCCAGTAGGTTTCGATGCGCCATTTCAAATACGGGCTGCGCCAAGGCATCAACCGGTAACCGCGGCTTGCGCTCCACAGGTAGCCGATCACTTGCCCGGATCGCCTTTGGCGTAATAGCCGGTGCGCGTGCGGACCTGCGGGTTGCCGGGGCCTTTCACGGTCACTTTCAGTTGCCGGTAGGCGCCGTCGTCGGGCTTGGTGGGAGCGTAGGCGAGAATGTACTGGCTGCGAATTTCCTTGGCGATTTGCAGCGCGATGGCCCCGACGTCTTCCACGTCTTTCGGAAAGTGGGCGATGCCGCCGGATTGTTTCGTCAGCAACTCCATCGAACGCTGCGCGCGCTTGGCGGCGCGGCGGTCCTCTTCGTTTAAGATGCCGATGGCGAAGATGAGAATTTCGCTTCGCTGCGCTTTCGTCAGCAGCTTCTCCATCGTATTCGTGTCGGCCGATGCGGTGTCGTCGCCATCGGTCACAACGAGCAAGACCTTCTTCGCCTTCTTGCCTTTTTCCTTCAAGTAGTCGATTGACAACGACACGGCGTCGCGCATGGCGGTGCCGCCCTTGGCATCGATACGCGAGAGGCCCTCTTCGAGCTTCTTCATGTCGCTGGTCATGTCGGCGTCGCGATAAGCGACATCGTTGAAATTGACGATGAAGACTTCGTCTTGTGGGTTTGAGGCCTTGATCAGCGCAATCGCGGCGTCTTCCACCTTCTTGCGTTTGCGGCGCATGGAGCCGCTGTTGTCGACGACGAGCCCCATCGACACGGGAACGTCCTCGCGGCGGAACACCTTGAGCCTCTGCTCGACGCCGTCCTCCAAGACCTTGAAGGCTTCGCGCGGGAGATTTGTCACAAAGGCGCCTTTGCTGTCGACGACAGTAGCGTGCAGCAGCACTTCGCGAGTATCGGAACGAAAAACAAGATCGCCGGTCTCCTGTGAGACTGCGGCGGATGCGCCCATCAACGCCGCCGTAAATGCGCGGCGATTGATGACGCTATTGGGCTGGTGCATAGTATCCTTGGCGCCAGAAGGCGCGGAGTGTGGGGAGACCGCGGATCGGATTGATCTTGACCTGAACGCGACGGTACTTGCCGTCGCGGTTTGCGTTGGTCGGGATGTAGCCGATGACATACTGATTGCGGAGCTCCATTCCAATTTTCGCAGCCACGTCGGGAAGGTCGTTAATGTTCTCGACCGGGAAGTGGCGGCCGCCCGTCTGCTCGGCGATGTCATTCAGAAGCCCCGGACCCGACATCTCTTCCAGCGTGCGCGAACGGCCGGACATGCCTTCGAACAGACCGATCGCGTAGATCTGCACGTCGGCTTCGCGCACGAGATTCTTGATCTCCGTTTCCGTGTAGCGGGACGAATTGTCGCCTCCATCGGATAAGACGAGAATGGCCTTGCGCGTGTTTCGCGCTTTCTTCATGTGATTCAAGGCCATGTAGATTCCGTCGAGTAGAGCGGTGCGGCCCTTGGCCTGCGTGAAGGTGAGGCGGTTCTGAATTTCCTCGGTATTCGTCGAGAAACCCTGAATCATCTCGGGCTTGTCGTTGAACTGCACGAGGAAGAACTCGTCTTCGGGATTGGCGGTCTTAAAAAACTGCGCGGTGGCGAGGCGGGCCTTTTGCAGCTTGCTGCCCATCGACGACGACGCGTCGAAGACGAGGCCCACCGAAAGCGGCGCGTCTTCGCTGGCGAAGCTGGCGATGCGCTGTTCGGACTTGTCCTCGAATAGCTTGAAGTTCTCGGATTCCAGACCGGTGACGAAGCGATTGAGCGGATCGGTGACGGTGACGTTGATCAACACCATGTTGGTGTCCACCCGCAGAGTCGGCTGGCGCGTTGCGAGATCGTTGGCCGGTTCCTCGGTGGGCGCTTTTCGGCGGGGAGCGGCGGTCTGTGCGTTCGCCGCCTTGGGACCAGCGGTCTGCGACTGCTGAGCGTCCTTCTTGGTTTTGTCCTCGCCGGCCAGAGCCACTGCTACCAGTAACATTCCGCCGCCGAGGAAGAGGAGAGATTGTCTGCGAGCCATCGAGGTCCTCTTTCGGCTTTTTGCTGATTGGAGTATAACACGCAGCCTCGATTTTATTTCCCGTAGCGAGAGCGAAGGTAACGGGGATCTCATGGTAAGATCAAACGTGCCACAGCGCGTTCTCGGAGTCATTCCGGCACGACTAGCCTCCACAAGATTTCCCGCCAAGGCACTCGCACCTCTACACGGCAAACCGATTTTGCAGCACGTATGGGAGCGGTCGAACCAGGCTCGCTACCTGAGCCATCTTCTGATTGCGACCGACGATGAAACGATCGCATCGGTGGCGCGGCGTTTTGGGGCAACAGTGCGCATGACGTCGCCGGATCATCAGTCTGGAACCGACCGCGTGGCCGAGGCGGCGTCGGCGTTCGACTACCCGGTGATCGTCAACATCCAGGGCGACGAGCCTCTGATCGACCCGGCGGCGATCGACTCCGCGGTGCTGGCGCTACTCGACGACGAAGGCGCGCCGATGGCGACTCTAGCGAAACGGATCGAAGACTTTTCGGAAGTGACAAATCCAAATGTCGTCAAAGTGGTAACGGACCGCGCCGGACGCGCCATCTACTTTTCGCGGTCGCCGATCCCGTATGACCGGGGCGGCGGCGCGCACTACTTCAAGCATATTGGCCTGTACGTATACAGGCGGCAGTTTCTACTCGACTACCCGGCGCTGCCGGTGGGCCCGCTCGAGCAGGCCGAAAAACTCGAGCAACTGCGAGCACTGGAAAACGGATTCAAGATTAAAGTCGCCGAGACGGAGTACGAATCGCTCGGCGTGGACACGCCGGAGGATCTGGCGCGTGTCGAACAGATATTGGGGATGAAGCAAGCATGGCGAAATATATCTTCGTAACGGGTGGGGTGGTCAGTTCGCTTGGGAAGGGCATCGCGGCGGCGTCGATCGGCTGTCTCCTCGAGAGCCGCGGACTGCGCGTAACGCTGCAGAAATTCGATCCGTACCTGAATGTCGATCCGGGGACGATGAGTCCGTTTCAACACGGAGAAGTGTTTGTCACCGACGACGGCGCCGAGACCGATCTCGATCTCGGCCACTACGAGCGGTTTACGCACGCGCCACTTTCGCAGAGCAACAACGTCACCAGCGGACGGATTTACGAGACGATCATTTCGCGCGAACGGCGCGGCGATTATCTCGGCAAGACGGTGCAGGTGATTCCGCACGTCACTAACGAGATCAAGGCGAACATGGAGCGCGTGTCGGCGGGCGTCGATGTCGTGCTGGTCGAGATCGGCGGCACGGTCGGCGATATCGAGAGCCTCCCGTTTCTCGAGGCGATCCGGCAACTGCGTCATGAAAAAGGCCGCGAGAACTGCATCTTCGTGCATGTGACGCTGGTGCCGTGGATCGCGGCGGCCGGCGAATTGAAGACCAAACCGACGCAGCACAGCGTCAAGGAATTGCGCGCGATCGGCATTCAACCGGACATGCTGTTGTGCCGCAGCGAGAAACCGCTGGTTGGAGATATCAAGGACAAGATCGCGCTGTTTTGCGACGTGGAAAAAGAAGCGGTCATCGAAGCGGCCGATGCGAAGAGCGTGTACGAAGTGCCGCTCGGTTTCGCGGCGCAGAACGTCGATGAGATCATTCTGCGGCAGCTTCGCATTGAAGCCGGACCGCGCGATTTACAGCGCTGGGAAGAGATGCTCGACCGGTTGCACAATCCGGTGGACGAGGTCGATATCGCGCTAGTGGGCAAGTACGTCGAGTACGAAGATTCGTACAAGAGCTTGAAGGAAGCGCTCCTGCATGGCGGCTTCGCACATCGATTAAAAGTGAACATGCATTGGATCGAAGCGCGGGATCTACGCTGGCCGGAGTGCCAGACGCAGCTCGCGAAGTTCGACGGCATTCTGGTACCGGGCGGCTTCGGCAAGCGCGGCGTCGAGGGCATGCTGCAAGCGATCCGGTATGCACGAGAGAACAAGGTGCCGTACTTCGGCATCTGCCTTGGCATGCAAACGATGGTGATCGAATACGCGCGCAACGTGTGCGGATTGCCGCAGGCGGATTCATCGGAGTTCGACAACTCGACGCCCCATCGCGTGATCTACAAGCTGCGCGAGTTGAAGGGAGTCGACGAGCTGGGCGGCACGATGCGGCTCGGCGCCTATCCTTGCAAGCTCGCCGACGGCAGCCACGCGCGCGAAGCTTATGGGGCGGAGTTGATCGACGAGCGGCATCGGCACCGTTACGAGTTCAACCGCGACTATGAAAAAGTGCTGACCGAAAGCGGGCTGCGATTGACCGGACAAACGCCCGACGGCGTGTATGTCGAGATCTGCGAGATCGAGGATCATCCCTGGTACCTCGGCTGCCAGTTTCATCCTGAGTTCAAGTCAAAGCCGCTGGAGCCGCACCCGTTGTTCGCGGCGTTTATCGGCGCGTCGTATCAGGAGCATTTGCGCCGCACCGGAAAGTCCGCCGAACTGTTGAGCCATGCCTAGTAGCGGAACTCTGGCGTTGATCGCCGGCCCATGCGTCATCGAGAGCGAAGAGCACGCGCGGTTTGTCGCGCGTGAAATCCGCAACATGGTGGGCGTGGAATTCATCTTCAAGGCCTCGTTCGACAAGGCGAATCGATCGAGCGTGGCGTCTTATCGAGGCCCTGGCATCCGCGAGGGCATGCGAATTCTGAGTGGCTTGAAAGCCGACGGTTATCGCATCCTGACCGACATTCACGAGCCGTGGCAGGCCGATCTCGCCGCGGAGGCCTGCGACGTGCTGCAGATCCCCGCGTACCTTTGCCGGCAGACCGACCTGCTGATAGCCACGGGGCAAACCGGGCGCATCGTCAATATCAAGAAGGGCCAGTTTCTCTCGCCGTGGGATATCCGCCTGGCGGCGGACAAAGTCGCATCGACGGGCAACAACAACATCTTCATCACCGAACGCGGCGTGTCGTTCGGCTACAACAATCTCGTCGTCGATATGCGCGGCCTCGTCACAATGCGCAGCTTCGGATGGCCTGTCGTTTTCGACGCGACGCATTCGGTGCAGATGCCGGGCGCGGCGGGCGATAAAAGCGGCGGGCAGCCGCAGTTCATCGAACCGCTGGCGCGCGCGGCGGTGGCGATCGGCGTCGACGCGCTGTTCGTCGAAGTCCATGAAGAACCGGCGCAGGCGCTGTCGGACGGCGCGAATGCGCTGCCGCTGATGGAACTCGGCGGCCTCTGGCGAAGGCTGGTCGAGATCGACGCGCTGACCCGGCGGCACTTGGCGCCGGAGGCTTGACGCGCGTGGAGATTCGTCCCTACACGCCGGCCGACTGCGAGGCATGCCTCGCGGTGTGTGATTCGATTGGCGGCGACCGCGGTGCGTTCGAACACGCACTCGCAGCGATACCAATGTTCTTCGTCGCCGAGCACGACGGCACAATCGTCGGCTGCGGCGGGTTCTCGATTGACGGCGCCTTGGCACGGCTGGAGCACGGCATGGTGCATCGCGACTGGCGGCGCCAGGGTCTTGGGCGATTCCTGCTGTTCTACCGCATGCGCGAAATTTCGAAAGCCTGCAATGTTGCGCTCGTGATCGCGGCGCCGCCCGAAGACGCCGCCGTGTTTTACGAAAAACAAGGATTCCGGCTCGAAAACGGCGTTTTCGTGAAAAAGCTTACCGTCTGCGCGTGAGAGGGTTAGGGCTGGATAGCGATAGTCACCGATGGCGAGCTTGACGCCGATCCCACCTGCACGACGATCGGAATGTTGGGTCCGATTGGCACGTTCGCGTTGAGCCGGACGTTGATTTGCAAACCGCCCGATACGAAGCTAGGCGCCGATCCAGCGTAGACCACTTCGACCGGCACGCCGCCCACGGTGACATTCACGGACAGCAGCGGACGGCGAAGATCGGTCACGATCACGCGGCCATCCTGCCCGAACGGAATCGTCTGCCCTTCGCCGGTACCGAAGACCGTGATGACGCTATTGGGCCGAGCCGGGTTGCCGGCGCTGTTGACGCTGACGTTCTCGTTCAACGCCGCGGCCTGGCCATTGCCCGAGCCGTCGATCGTGAAGAGGCCCGGCGCGGAATCGACTACGGCGACTTCAACCGGAACAGACCGGACGCCGCCCACTTCCACTTGAATCAGAGTACGGAACCGGCCCGACAACGCGTAGGGCGCGACCGCATTGATCTGATCCTGACGGATGTAGATCAGAGGCGCCGGCACGCCGTCGAACAACAAACGGATGTCGTTGAAATTGGTCTGATACGCCCCGGCGGCGGTGACGATACCGTTGGCGCCGGATGCCGGACCGAGACCACTGCCTTGCACAACAACGATCATGCCGGGCGAGATTTGGGTAGGCTGCATTGTCGCGCCGTGGAGGACGCGGCGGATAACGGCGGGCGGCGGATTTGAGATCGTGAGAACGATTTCCGCCGACCGGCTTTCGCCGCCAGTAGTCGTGACGGTCACGACGCCGCGATAGGTTCCGGCGGCAAGTCCGCCCGGCAACACCAGCACCGTAAGGGTAGCCGGCGTCGTTGTGCTCGAACTCGTTACGGTCAGCCAGTTGCCGCCGCTATCGGTGCGAATGGAAGTATTGAAAGCCACCTGCGCGCCTGTCGCCGAAACTCCGATTGTCTGCGTGGGCGGGCTCACCGCGCCCACCGTGTGCGTGAACGCGAGGTTCGTCGACGATAGGTTCGCCGCGGACGCGGAGGTGACGGTAAGCGTCACCGGAACGTTCACGGAGTTGGCCGGGCCGAGCACGTTGATAATGCCGGTATAGGTGCCGGGGCTCAAGGCGCTGGCGCTGGCCGAGATCGTCACCGCGGCAGGCGCTGCGCCGGTCGCGGCAGAAGTCGACAGCCAAGAAACGTTCGACGAGATAGAGAAGTTCGTGCCGGTTGATCCGGTGACTTGCAGCAATTGCGAGACGGTGGCGGAAGCGCCGGCTGTCTGAGTAAACGTCAGCGCGGAAGGGGAAGCGCCGAGCAGCGAGCCGGAGAGATTCAGCGTGACCGGAACCGTGACGAGGGTTGCGTCGAGGTTATTGGAGATCACGAGTGTTCCGGAGTACGTCCCGGCCGAGGTCAAAACGTTGGGAAACGCCGTGACCGTGATCGTGGATGGCGTCGAACCGTCGGCCTGGCTGACCTGCAGCCAGTTCGAACCGCCAGCGTTGGTGGCGATCCGAAAGGTTTGCGAGGAACTGCTGGAGATCGTCAGTTGCTGGGAGACGGGATTGCCGCCGAGCGCTGCTGTCAGCGAGATCGACTGCGGGTTTACTGTCATGCCGGTGATGCTCGTCGTGCCGACGCTGAGGTTGACCGGTATCGTTAAAGTCGAAGTCGTGCTGGTGATCGTAATTGTGCCGGCGTAGTTGCCAGCGGGAAGGCCGGCTGGTATTACCGAGACGGTGACCTGGTTGGCGCCTGAGGTATTTCCGGTCTGCGTCGACGATAGCCAGCCGCTTGAGGAGACCGCTACGTTGAATGACTGTGCCGCACCCGTCGATGAGATCGTCAGCGTTTGCGAAGGCGGATTGGGATTGCCCGGATTAAAGTTGAACGCCAGCGAGCCGGGATTAGACAACAGTTGCGCCGAGGTGCTTACGTTGAGCGTAACGAGGATGTTCTGCGATAACGAACCGGTTGTGACGAACACGGTGGCGGTATAGGCGCCGGGAGTCAGTCCGACTAGTCCGTTGGGATCGATCACTAGATTCAAGTACGAATTGCCGGGGCCATTCACGGCGGGAGAGGGCAAGCTATTGGTCGCCGAAGTCAGCCGCAGCCACTGGCCTGTCGTCGTGCTGACACTCGCCGTGTAGTTCACGTTGCCCGGTGTATTGACGAGTACACCTTGCGAGGAAGGAACAGAAGTTCCAGTTTGATAGTTAAAGGTGACGTTGGTCGTCGAGACCGACAATCCTTGCGACACTTGGCCGGGAATAAACGTAACGGGAATGGTGAGCGGTATGCCGCCCGTCGTCGGGGTAAGGGTAACCGTGCCGCTATAGGTCGTACCCGTGGCAAGTCCAGAGGGATCGGCGTTGATGGTAATGGTCGCGGGAGTAACGCCGATGGTTGGATTAGCCGACAGCCAGGCGAAGCCGCTGTTGGTCGACGTGGAAACGTTGAAGTTCGTCGTGGTATTGGCCGAGATGGCGACGGTTTGCGAAGCAAGACCCGCGGAAGCGGACAAACTCACCGACGCCGGATTCGCCGAAAGCGGGCCGCCCGATACCGTACCACCAACGGTCAGCGAGACAGCAACAACGGCCGATTGCGTGAAGACGCCCGGTGTCGTCCCACTGGCGACGAGAACTTGCGCGAGATAGGTGCCGGGATTCAGGCCGGTGGGATCGGCCGTCACCGAAATTGTCATCGGTGTCGTTCCGGTTGACGGCGTGACGGTAAGCCAGCCGCTAGTCGCACTCAGAAACCGTGCGGACGCAGTCACGTTCAACGCCGCGCCGGAAGAATTGGCGACGAACGTCTGCGTTTGGGGCGTTGTTACTCCACCAAGCGTCGAAAACGTGAGTGTCGAAACCGTTACGCCAAGGGCGCTCGGCTGAGCATGAACGGCTGCGGAAGCAAAGAGAACAGCGATGGGGAGGATACGGCTGGCGGCTCTGAGCATTTGGCTTTTATAATACCGCTAATTAAGCCGTGATCTTCGTAAGGAGCGGACTACTGCACCTGAATGCCGCGCTCCTCAAGAAGTTCGCCGGTAACGCGGAGCAGGTTGATTTGATTCCTACGGTACTGAATGGTGGTGTTAACAAGCTGTGACTCGGCGTTAACAAGACGGTTCTGCGCGTCGAGCACGAAGAAGATAATTTGCGTGCCGAGGTCGTACTTCTTTTGTTCGGCTTCCAACTGTTTTTGCGCGAGGTCGCGAGAGACGGTGGCGAGTTTCACCGAAGCCTTCGACGATTCCAATTGACTGACGGCGTTCAACACCTGCAAGCGAACCGTCTGCTCGAGACTGCGGCGTTGCAGGGTATCCTGGCGCTTCGTCAGCACGGCATCGGCATAGTTGGCTGTAGCCGCTCGATCGCGGATCGGCAAACGCAATGTCAATCCGAACGAGTAGACCGGAAGCCCGAATCCGAAGAGTTGATCGAGTGCATCGGTGAATCCGCCGCGAATCACGGACACGTTGCTGCCGTTACGTTGAAAGAAGTCACCGCCACGGCCGGTCGAAGTGTAGTTGCCGCGCAGCGAGAGGTCGGGCCGCAAGGTATTCGACGCCTGCTTGAGCACGAGATCGTCTTGGGCGATGCGCTCAACGTTTGCGCGAACATCGGGTCGGAGGCGAACGGCTTTAACAACCATCTCCTCGCGGTCGATTTCCTTGTCGTCGGAGGGCGGCAGCGGCTGTTCGGTCAGCACGAGCGCCATTAGCCGGTACTTGGGATCGAGGTCGGCTCCGATCTGGCGGCGAACGGCGTCCTCGGCCTGCTGCAACCGGAAGCGCGCCTGCAATACCTGAATTTCGGCCGCGGCGTAGTTGGCTTCGGGTTGGTAGATATCGAGGGGGCTGATAGCGCCCAACTCCAACTCTTTTCGCGAACGCTTCAACGCTTCGGCGGAAAGTTCCAGCGCCTTTTCTTGCACACGGAGCGTCTCGCGCGCGCCGACCCCGTCCCAGTAGGCGTTCTCGGCCTGCGCCATTTGAATCAGCAACTGGTTGAGGAAGGTCTCACTCGACACGCGCACCCGGCTGCGGGCGATCGTGATAGGCAGCATGTTCACTTCCTTGCCCCGGTTGCGGAGAAGCGGCATCGTGAACCCGAACGACAACTGCGCGTTCAAGGCGGGGTTGAAGAAGGCGAATGAGTTGTTGGTCGAAGTCTTGTTGGCGTTGAAACCGGCCGTATACACCAAGCCGTTGTTGAGCGTCTGCTGATAGGCGAAGTTCATGGGCTGCACCAACTGGTTTAATGTTTGCGCGCCTTCCAACTGGTTCGTTGACGCGGTCTTGGTGCGAGTCGAATTGAAGCTGCCGGTAAAGAATGGATCGAACGGCGCAAACGCGCGCGTGATGGAGTTGCGGGTAATTTCAACAGCGAGCCGTTGGATATCGATGTCGACGTTGTTTGCTAACACAAGTTGCAGGTAGGATCGCAGCGACAATTCGAGTTTATTGTCGATCGCGAAATCCTCGAACTTGCTGATGCCGCGCAATTCCACCTTCGGTGTTTCCTGAACAAAGTGGCGCTTGAACCAGTTTTCCTTGGGAAAGGAAGGGGCGTCGAGGATGTCCGGGTCTTTCAGTGTGGGCCGGAACGCGCGTTCCGGCGCTTCAACCGTTCCCAGAATCGGCGACGGCGCGGGCGCCTGCCAGGCGAATAGGGAATGCGTAAGCGTGAGCGAAAGAATCAGTACGATTATTTGGCGGGGAAGCAACATGATTTCCAGATCTTGTTTTTATTCGTAACGGATCGCTTCGATCGGGTCGAGGCGCGCGGCTTGCATGGCGGGGTAGATCCCGAAGACGAGACCGATGCCGCAGGAAACGCCGAAGGCGACGGCGATAGACGACGTCGTAACGACGGTCGACCACCCGGCCGCCGAGGCGATAATTTGCGAGAGTGTAACGCCGAAGATGATGCCCAGCAGTCCACCCATGATCGAGATCAGAACGGCCTCGGTAAGAAACTGCCGGATGATGTCGCGCTGTTTGGCGCCGATCGCGCGACGAATACCGATCTCGCGCGTACGTTCGAGCACCGTCGCCAGCATGATGTTCATAATGCCGATTCCGCCGACGAGCAAGGAAATGCCGGCGATACAGATCATGACGACGTTGAAGATGAAGCCCGTGCGGCGGCGTTGTTCGAGCAGGCCGGCCGGAACCGTAATGGCGTAGTCGCCGGCGTCCTTGTGAGTCGCGGTGAGAATTGCGTTGATCACGTTCGACGTTTCAATCGAATCGGTGCCGTTCTTCACGCGGATATACATGCCGTCGATCTCGTCCTTCAGATAGGAGTTCGAGTCTTCGAACCGGCGCATGACGGTGTTCAACGGAGCGATAACGAGGTTGTTGCCGCTGGCGACTTCAAGGCCTTCGACGCCCGTATCGGCGGTCGCCTGCGGCGCGAGCACGCCAACCACCTGCAGCCACGTGTCGTTGATCTTGACGAACTTGCCGACCGCCGGATCGTAACCGAGCAGATTGACCTTCGCGGACTCGCCGAGCACGCAGACCGGCGCCGATCGGTCATTGTCCTCATCGTTGAAAAAGCGTCCTTCGACGACCTTGAGGCTGTTGATCTGCATGTAGTTCGGAAGCACGCCAATTAGAATCGGCGGATCGGCAGCCGTCTTTGGAAGCACTTTCTGCGGCTTGAAACGTTTGCGCGGAGTAAGCGCTTCGAGTCCCTGTACGTTCTCCGCGATCGAACGGAAATCACGGAAGCTCATGCCGGGCGAAATCGCGCGGCGCGCCTGTAACTCGTTGCGGTCCACGGCTTCCTTGGCTTCGATAATGATGTTGTTGACGCCCAGAAGGTCGATGTAACTCATCATTTCCTTTTGCGCGCCGGCGGTGATCGATAGCATGGCCACGACCGCGCCGACGCCAAAGATCATTCCGAGCATCGTAAGCAAGCTGCGGAGCTTGTGAACCAACAAGCTCGACAGGCCCATTTTTATTTCGGGCAGAATGTCGGCAATCATCGACATTGACTGAAAGGCTCCTGAATCATTCGTTCTACTGCTTGCCGCCGCCGGGGAGCGCATTCATCGGCCCGCCCCCGCCTTTGTCTTCCTTGGCTTGCTTGCTGCCGGGTTTGGCTTCGGGATTCGCCATCGCGATAATCTCGTTTTCCTTCAACCCTTCGGCGATTACCAACGTCGACTCGCTGCGTTTGGCGGGCTTGATCGGACGGGCGACGAACCTCTGGCCCTCCTTCACAAAGACCACCAGCTTGTTGTCCTTTTCAAACACCGCCTGCGCTGGAATGTGAATCGCGTTCGGAATTTTTTCGACGATGATTTCGACATCGGCCAGCAGACCGGGACGCAGCAGCACTTCTAAATTCGAGTTGGAGTCCTGATCGGGAGGAGGAGGCAACTTGGCGTTCTGGAAATCGGCCTGGCTGAACCGACTGGCACCGCCGCCAAATCCGCCGAATCCGCCACCACCGGGGCCGCCCGGACCGCCGCCACCACGACGCCCACCACCGCCGCCTTCACCGCCTTGGCCAGCGCCTTCGCCGCCGCTACGGCGTCGCCGCCCTTCGCCTGCGGCTGCATCGCCACCAGCCTGGGCCACTTCCGGTTTCGCTCCCGCTGCGGGGCGTCCGCCGGTTGGAGCGGCGCCCGCGCCGCGAACCTTCGCCATCACGTCCTGAATCAGCTTCGTCCGTTCTTCAGCCGATAAATCCTGCATGCTGCGGCCTTTCAACGCGGCCTGCATCGCTTCGCGCATCTTGGTGCGATCGGCGTCCGACATCGCTGCCCCGCCCGCTCCAGGCGCGCCGCCGCCAGCGAACGGCATGCGCGGACCACCGCCGCCTTCACCGCCCGGTCCAACGGCTCCGCCGCCGAAACCGCCAAAGCCACCTGGCATTCCACCCGGCATTCCGCCGCCGGCCATCGCTGCGGCCAAACCGCCGCCGCCCGGCGTAGGCCGTTTCCGATTCGCTTCGGCCGTTGCAAGAATCCGCTGAATCTGATCCGGCTTGGCGCCCAGCTTCGTCAGCAACTCTTTCATGTCGATCGAAAAAATCACATCAAACTTTTTCGCCGGATCCGACGAGTTCACGTTCGACGATGCCGTCGACGACATGGTCTTAATCTTACCCTTGAACTTCTCGTTCGGCACCGCGTCAAGTGCGATCACAACTTCTTGGTCTTCGCTCAGATTCGCGCGGTCTAATTCGCCGACGCGCGCCACGACTTCGAGTTCGGACAGATCCAACACATCGGCAACCTGCATGCCGGGCTGTACCTGATCGCCCTCACGAATATCCGGCACGTCGAAACCGAAGCCCATGCGCGACGACGAATTCTGGCGAATCGCCACCAACCCGCTCATTGGCGCCAATACTTTGACCTGATTCAGCCGGCTCTTATAGCGCGCCATCTCGAGTTGCGCCTTCGATTTCCGCTCGCGCAACACGGCCAGCTCCGCTTCGGCCTGTTCATGGCGCGACTTGATATCGCTCTCCAATTGGCTCAAGCGGCGCTTGGCCTCTTCCAGATTCAGGTCGTTTTTCTTCCGGTCGATGGTTGAAAGTAATTCGTTGCGCTTCACTTCCAATTCGGCGCGGCGCACCGAGTACCGCGCCCGCAGTAGCTCGACCTGATCCTGATTGCTGCGGATGGCCAAGTCCGCTTCGGATTTCTTGAACTGCTCATCGATCTGATCCATTTCAAGCTGCTTCTCTTCCACCGACGAAACCAGTTCGGCATCGTCGAACTCGATGATCAGATCCTTTTCCTTCGCAAACGAGCCAATCTCGGCCAGTTTCGTAATCTGCACCGTGCCAAACAGATTCGGGGCAAATAGAACGGCCGACCGGACGGCGCGCAGTTCGCCACGCGAAAACGTGCGGACAATCACGTCACCTTTGCGAACCTTTGAGGTCGCGATACTGCTGGTCCGCGCCTCGGGAAGCGATTGCACAAAGCGGTAACCGCCCCACGCCGCCCCGACGATAACGCCGAGAATGATCAACCGGATAATTAGCGTCTTCATGACGGTTTCTTGGTTTCGATTCGGTTAGATTTTCTTGGCGCGTTTGGCCACTTCGTTGGGATCTTCCATCGCGATCACATCGCCGGCCTTCAAACCCTTGGTCACGACGATGTCGGTGTCGTTCCGCTTGCCGACTTCGATCGTCCGAATCTCGAACGTTTCGCCGCGCTGAATCCAAACCGCCGGCTTGCCTTTGCTCATGATGCTGGCGCGGGCGGGGATCAGGAGCGAATCGGGCGCCGACTCGATAATGATCTCGGCCGTGCAGCTCATGCCGGGCCGGAGCCGCGGATCGACTTTCTCCAGCGTCGCGCGCGCCGGGAATGTCTTTTCCGTCAGGCCCATGCCCTTGTACAAAACCGCGGCGATCGGGCTGATCCAGTCCAGTTGCGCTTTGAATTCCACTTCGGGGATCGCATCGACGCGCACACGCAGTACTTGATTCAACTGCAACTTGCCGCGGTCGACTTCGTCTAGCTTCAACTCGACGCGCATCGAAGAAAGATCCGGAATCTCGGCGATCGCCGCACCCGTCCAGGCGCGGTCGCCTTCCTTGAACGGCGGAGGCGTCGATCCGAAGGCGCCGTTGGTGCGCGTGTTCGGAAGGATGTTGACGATGCCGTCGTTGGGCGCGATGATCTTCATGCGCGAAAGATAACCCTTGGCGCGTTCCACATCGCGAACGGTCTTGTCTTTCTTGTTCTGCACGCGCTCGACATCGGCCGCTTGCGTGGTCTTGTGCGCCTTGATGGTCACGTTCACCTGATCCAGGTCGCCTTCTGCCGTTGTGACGTCGATCTCGTTTTTCTTGCCTTCGATCTCGGACAGAATCTGCGCTTTCGACGCTTCCAGTTTGGCGCGGTCGACGTTGTAGGTCGCCGTCATCTTGTTCATCGAGTCCATTTCACCGGTGATTCGGTGCGAGGCCTGCAACTGAACAATTTCCTTGTCGACCGTGCGCACCGAGGTCGTTCGTTCGATGTAGTACTGCTCCTGCGACGCCGCGTCGAACTCAATCACCGTGTCGCCCTTGCGAATCGGCTTGCCCGACTCGGCCAGCAGCACGATGCGGGCTTCCGGAATCTGCGGCGCCGACAAAATCACCGATCGCGTGCTCCGCACTTCGCCTCGCGTTTTGACCGAAATAACAAACTCCCCCTTGCGCGCGCGCGCCACCGGTACCTCCACCTTGGTCTGGCCGACGTTCTTGTAGGCGGCATATCCGCCGGCGGCGAGCCCGCCCGTCAGCAAGACGCCAAGTATCATGCGCCGGCGGTTACCGGCGGCCGACTGGCCAAGACGCACTTTAGGCTTTAGATCTTTCGACATGGGGTTTCACTCAAGGAAGAGAAGTTACGTGTTACTCGACGCGGTTTGCTCATTGCCGCCGGGTTGTGGGGGAGGTTCAAGCGCCACGACCTCGCCAGGCTTCAAACCGGAGCGAATCGCAGCGTGCGTGTAGCTCACAACCGCAACCTCGACAATACGGCGTTCCCAAACACCCGCCGCGTTACGCACATGGACAAATGGTTTCGCACCCGCTTCTCCACCGCCGGTTTGCAACGCTTCGGCGGGTACCACGGCCGCGGCCTCGGTGGTTTCGTCCAACACCACATCGGCGCTGACGCTCAGGTCTGGGATCACACGCGGGTCCATCTGTTCGAGCTTGAGCCGCACGGGAATGTCTTTCTTGAACGCCGCGCGCGTACCCGCCGACTTGGTGATCGCCCCAATCATGACGACTCGGGCCTTTAGCTCCAAACCCGGAAACGCATCGAACCGCACTTTGGCGCGTTGGCCAAGCCGCATCGACTGCACATCGACCTGATTGACCGTCGCATTCACTACCATCGAATTCTGATCGACGATCTGCATAAACATCTGGCCCGGGAACACCTGGTCGCCTTGTTGAATGAGCCCGAACTCGCCGCCACGGAAGGTATTCTGCATCACAACCAACCCGTCCATCGGCGCCTTGATGATCATCTTGTCGGCGTTGGCTTCGGCGCGCCTATACTCGACTTTCGAGGTTTGCAATTCCAGATCGGAGACCTTCAAGGTGGCTTTTTCACCGATGTCCACGTACTTGGCCGCCTCGTTTAGCTGTTTCAAGTTCGCTTTCGTCTCTTCGAGCGCCAGTTTCAACCGCTCTGAATCGATCGCGCCGCGAACCGGCGTCGTCTTCATATCGAGCTCGGCTTTGGAGACGGCGTTCCTTGCCGCCAGAATCTGCTGTTCGTAGGACTTGCGCGTCACTTCCAAATTCGCGATCGCCGCCTTCATCGAGCTTTCCGATTGCTCCACCGTGGCGCGATAGTCGTCCAGGCGAAGCAACATATATTGCCGATCGAATTCGGCGACCGTCGCACCTTTCTCTACACGCACGCCATTTGGCGCCAGCGTCTGGAGTTGCATCATGAAGTCGCCGCCGGGGCTGCCGCCTCCGCCGGGGCCGCCGCCACGAGAACCACCGGAAGAACCGCCGCCTCCACCGGGAATCTGGCTGGCCGTGGATCCGAGGCCATCCGCGCCCGTGGAAGCCGAGGTCGTCGACCGTCCGCGCGACGTGGTCGCCGCGCGAGTGGTTGTGGGCCGAGCCGCCCGACCGCTGCCGCCGGTTCGCAAATTGCTGCTGCCCGCACCGGCCGAAGACGAAACCGTGTCGCCCGATACGCTGGAACCGCCGCCACCACCACCGGCACCGGCGCCGGATGTAGACGCAACCATGTTCCCTCCCGACATCGACGTTGCCGCTAAAGTCGACTGGCCGCCGGACGACGTCGAACCGCCGCCACCGCCGGAGGATCCACCACGTGATCCGCCGCTACCGCCTCGATCCCCGCCGCCACCGGACGACATTGAGACGACCATCATGCCGCCGCCCCTGCTGCCGCCCATCATCATCATGGAACTACCGCCGCCACGTCCGCCGCGCATCGACGGCGCGATCAACGATACGTATTTTTCGGCGGCGGTCGCACCGGTAAGCCGGAGCGTCTTTTCCATCGGCGCCGAAGCCGCGGTTGCGGTGCGAATTGTCACAAACGACGCGGTCTTCGCCGCTTCCGAGCGCGACTGCCACATCCAATACCCAGCGCCGGCGGCGACACAGGCAACAAGCGCGATCCAGAGACCCGCGAACGACCGCTTGGGCGGATCGTCCTTCGGCGCGACAGCCTGCGGACCCGCCGGAGACCCGCTGGGTTGCGGCAGCGGCAGGCTGGGCAGCGCGGAACCGGACAGGTAGACCGGCGAATGCAGCGAATTGGGGTTTGGCTCGGACATCGGTTTTCTCCTCACCCGGGGACACGGATCCAGCAAGGTCAGGGTTTCACACTGACTGCTAAGACGACATTGTATTCAAAAAGGTTATCGGTGTGCCTGATTAACCGTTCATGGCGGCCAGAAATTCGGCGTTCGACCGCGTCTTGGCAAGTTTTTCAAGCAAAAGTTCCATCGATTCCACGGGGGAGAGCGGGTTGAGCACCTTGCGCAGGATCCAAACCCGGTTCAACTCCTCCTTCGGCATGAGCAACTCTTCCTTCCGTGTCCCGGACTTGTTGATGTCGATCGCCGGGAACACCCGCTTGTCGACAATCTTCCGATCCAGGTGGACCTCCATGTTGCCCGTCCCCTTAAATTCCTCAAAGATAACATCGTCCATCCGCGACCCGGTATCAATCAGCGCCGTCGCAATGATCGTCAACGAACCGCCCTCTTCGATGTTCCGCGCCGCGCCGAAGAACCGCTTCGGCCGTTGCAGAGCGTTCGAATCGACGCCGCCCGAGAGCACTTTTCCCGATGGCGGAACGACTGTATTGTAGGCCCGCGCCAGGCGGGTGATCGAATCGAGCAGGATGACTACGTCGCGTTTGTGCTCCACCAACCGCTTGGCTTTCTCGATAACCATCTCGGCCACTTGCACGTGCCGCGCGGCGGGTTCGTCGAAAGTCGAACTGATGACCTCGCCCTTCACCGACCGCTGCATGTCGGTAACCTCTTCCGGCCGTTCGTCGATCAACAGCACGATCAGAGTGACATCCGGATGATTGGTCGTCACCGAGTTCGCGATCGCCTGCAAAAGCACCGTTTTTCCGGTGCGCGGCGGGGCGACGATCAATCCGCGCTGGCCCTTGCCGATCGGTGTCATCAGATCCATGACGCGGCCCGAGTGGGCTTCTTTGGTGGTCTCCAGCTTGATCCGCTCTTGCGGATACAACGGTGTGAGGTTGTCAAAGAAGATCTTGTTGCGCGACTCTTCGGGCGGCTCGAAATTGATCGCGTCGACCTTAATCAGGGCAAAATAGCGCTCGCCCTCTTTCGGCGGCCGGATCTGGCCCGAAATCGTATCACCGGTACGCAGGTCGAAACGGCGGATCTGCGACGGAGAGACGTACACATCGTCGGGACCGGGGAGGTAGTTGTACTCGGGCGCGCGCAGGAAGCCGAAGCCGTCGGGCAGGCACTCAAGCACGCCTTCGGAAAAGATCAGACCGGATTTTTCGGCCTGCGTCTGGAGGATCTTGAAAATCAACTCCTGCTTGCGCAAACCGGCCACGCCGATCACGCCCAGTTCCTTGGCGATCGTGTTCAGCTTGACGATCGAGAGATCTTTCAACTCGACGAGGTCGAGCGTTCCGCCTTCCCGCCGCGCGCTGGCAAGGTCGGCAGGCTCGTTGGCGTGCAGCCCGTTCGCGTCGGCCGAAGGGCGGGGACGCGGCGGCCGCGCCTTCTGCTCAGTGGCGGGATTGTCGGTGGGGGTGGGATTTACCGGGGGTTCGAATTCTTGATCGCTTGCCAAATTTCCCTCGCTCCCTGGCCGGTGGTTGCTGAGAACGGCACGGTGGGAACGTGCGGGACTTCTCGGCGGATGGCGGCCAGGCCATGGTGGATTTCCGATTGATTTAGTTTGTCGACCTTCGTCGCGACGACGACATACGGCCGTTGATGGTGCTCAAGCCAATCCTTTAGCCCGAGATCCTTCTCCATCCAGCCGCGCCGCGCGTCGAGCAACAGGATACACAAAGCCAGTTGCTCACGGTGGAGCAGGTAAGCCTCGATGAGGTCTTTCCAGGATTGCTGTACATGTTGGGGAACTTTAGCGAAGCCGTAGCCAGGGAGGTCGGCGAAGGTGAGCGAGCCGCCGATGGAGAAGAAGTTGATGGTTTGCGTCCGGCCCGGTTCGGAACTGGCCTTGGCGAGTTTGGGGACTCCCGTCAGCACGTTCAGCAGGCTGGATTTTCCGACGTTACTGCGGCCCAGAAACGCAATTTCCGGCTGCCGGAGCATCGGAAACTGCGCGGGTTGGGATGCACTCAGTATAAACCGCACGGAGGCGGCGTTGGGGCTGCCCTTGGTTACAGACATGGGAGAGCCCCTTCCAGGTTAATGAGTAATGTCCTCGGAGGCGCGGGGTTCGGCCGGCACGGCGGCGGCCACGCTGATCGGCAGCGGAGTCACTTCCCGCTCCAGCGCCAATTTCAGCACCTCATCCATCGATTCCACGAAGTGGAGTTTCATGTCCTTCTTCACGATCTCGGGGATGTCGTGCAAGTCCCGCTCGTTCTCCTTGCAAAGAACCAGTTCGTAAATGCCGTTGCGATGCGCCGCCAACATCTTTTCCTTCAGTCCGCCGATGGGCAACACCTTGCCGCGAACCGTAATTTCACCGGTCATGGCAATGTCGCCGCGCACGGGAATGCCGGTCAGCGCGCTAGTGAGTGACGTGGCGATCGTAATGCCCGCCGACGGGCCGTCTTTCGGGATCGCGCCCTCGGGAACATGCAGGTGGATGTCGAGGTGGCGGTAGAAGTCCCGCGCCAACCCAAGCGAGTGCCACCGCGAGCGGATGTAGCTCATCGCCGCCTGCGCCGACTCCTGCATCACATCGCCCAGCTTGCCGGTCGTCGTCAGCTTGCCCCGTCCTTCCATGATCGCCGCTTCGGTCGTCAGAATCGATCCGCCCACTTCGGTCCAGGCCAGGCCCACCGTCGCGCCGACTTCGTTCTTCTTGTCCGATGTCGTATCGCGGAACTTCGGCGGACCGAGCAGTTCGATCAACGTCTGCGTCGTGACACTCACCGGAGGCAGTTTGCTTTCGATCTTCTCCTGCTGCTCGGCCGCGGCCTCGTCGGCCGCCGCCGCTTTCTTCGATTTCTTCTTGGTCTTGACAGCCACCGCGACGGGCGCTTCAATGACTTCCCCGCCCTTGGCGATCTCCTCGGCGTTTTCTTCGGTCGAGGTCTCGACCACCTTGCGCGCCACCTTGCGGCATACGTTGCCGATCTCGCGTTCGAGGTTTCGGACGCCGGCTTCGCGCGTGTAGTTCAGGATCAGCGAACTCAGCCCCTCGGGCGTGAATTCAATCTGCTTGTCGCCGATCCCGGTCGCTTCTTTCTGCTTCCGGATCAGGAATTTCTTGGCGATTTCGGCCTTTTCGAGATCGGTGTATCCGGAGAGGCGGATCACTTCCATCCGGTCCTGCAGCGGCCCTGGAATCGTGTGTAACACGTTCGCGGTCGCAATGAAGAACACTTCGCTCAAATCGTATTCGACGTCGAGGTAGTGATCCTGGAACATGTAGTTCTGCGCCGGGTCGAGCACTTCGAGCAGCGCCGCCGACGGATCGCCGCGGAAGTCGGTCGACATCTTGTCGATTTCGTCGAGCATGAACACCGGATTTTTCGTGCCGGCCTTCTTCATGCACTGAATGATTTGCCCAGGCAGAGCGCCGATGTAGGTGCGGCGGTGGCCGCGGATCTCGGCTTCGTCACGCACGCCGCCGAGCGACAGCCGGACGAACTTGCGGCCCGTGGCCTTGGCGATCGACTGGCCCAGCGAGGTTTTGCCCACGCCCGGAGGTCCGACGAAACACAGAATCGAACCCTTCGGATTGTTGACCAGCCGGCGCACGGCAAGAAATTCGAGGATGCGCTCTTTGATCTTTTCGAGGCCGTAGTGATCGGACTCAAGTGTCTGATGCGCGAACTTCAGATCGCGGATTTCGCGCGTCTTGTTCTTCCACGGCACCGCGAGCAGCCAGTCGATGTAGTTGCGGCTGACAGTCGATTCGGCCGACATCGGCGGCATCTGTTCGAGCCGCTTGAGTTCGGTGATCGCCTTCTCATGCGTGTCTTTCGGCATGCCGGCGGCGTCGATCTTTTTCTTCAGATCGTCGTACTCGCTCTTCTCGCCCCGGCCAAGTTCCTTCTGAATCGCCTTAATCTTCTCGTTGAGGTAATACTCTTTTTGCGCGCGCTCCATCTGGCGCTTCACGCGGCCTTGGATCGAGCGGTCGACCGAGAGCTTTTCGATCTCGATGTCGAGCATGTCGGCGATGCGCGAGAGACGGTCGATGGGATCGAAGATCTCCAGGATCTCCTGCTTTTCTTCGATCGTCAGTTGCAGATTCGCGCCGACCGTGTCGGCCAGCTTGCCCGGATCGTCGACCTTGATGGCCGCGATCATCGTCTCATAGTTCAGATTCTGGCTGAGTTTGACGTACTGCTCAAACAACGTGGTAACGCGATTGGTCAGCGCTTCGAGCGGCGCGCCGCTATCGATGCGCGAAGCGAACGTGCGGACCGTCGCGCGGAAGAATCCTTCTTCGGCGGAGACGCTGACAACTTTCGCCCGCTCCAAGCCTTCAACGAGGACTTTGATGTTACCGTCACTCAGCTTCAAGCTCTGCACGATGTTGGCGATCGTGCCGGTCGAGAAAATCTCGTCGGGACGGGGATCGTCGATCGAGGCGTCGTGCTGCGTCGCCAGGAAAATCTTCTTGTCGGATGCCAGCGCTTCTTCGAGTGCTCGAACCGACGAGTCGCGGCCGACTACGAACGGCGTCATCATGTGGGGGAAGATGACGACATCGCGGATCGGCATCATCGGCAAACGCCGGGATTCTGTGCGTTCTCTGGTGCTCATTTGTTTTCGTTAGCCCGCCTTCTCCAACAATGCAAGGTTGATCTTTTGCGAGAGGACCATCTCCTTGGTGACAAGGAACTCGCGAATCTTTTTGTTCGATGGCAGGATGTACATCAGGTCCAACATCAATTCTTCGAGGATCATGCGCAGACCGCGCGCGCCGACCTTCCGCTCCATCGCCAGACCCGCGATGGCATCCAGCGAATCGTCGGAAAACTTCAGGCGGACGTTCTCAAATTCGAATAGCCGCTGATACTGTTTGATCACCGCGTTCTTCGGCTTCGATAGGATCTGGACCAGCGCTTCTTTGTCGAGATCGTCGAGCACTCCCACTACCGGCATGCGGCCAATGAACTCCGGAATGAAACCGTAGCGGATGAGATCGTAGGGCTGCACCTGGCTGAGCAGCTCCTCTCCGCGGCGGCTCGGCGGACGCAGTGGCACGGTGTTGTCGCGAGACTCGTTCTCGTTGAAGCCGATCGACCGGCGGCCTATACGGCGTTCGACGATCTTGTCCAAACCGACGAACGCGCCGCCCAAAATGAACAGGATGTTGGTTGTATCGACCGGCGTGAACTCCTGATGCGGATGTTTGCGGCCGCCTTGCGGTGGAACGTTTGCCACCGTGCCCTCGAGGATCTTGAGCAGCGCTTGCTGCACGCCTTCGCCCGAGACGTCACGCGTAATCGACGGGTTCTCGTCCTTGCGTCCAATCTTGTCGATTTCGTCGATGTAGATGATGCCCTGCTGGCAGCGCTGCACGTCCCAGTCGGCGTTCTGCAAAAGACGGAGGATGATGTTCTCGACGTCCTCGCCGACATAGCCGGCTTCGGTCAGCGTCGTTGCGTCGACAATGGCGAACGGCACATCGAGCACGCGGGCCAGAGTTTGCGCGAGCAGTGTCTTGCCCGTTCCAGTAGGTCCGATAAGTAGGATGTTCGACTTCGCCAGCTCGACGTCGGCGCCTCGTTGCTTGTTCATCTGCACGCGCTTGTAGTGGTTGTAGACGGCGACAGCGAGCTTTTTCTTCGTGGCGTCCTGCCCGATGACGTACTGATCGAGATACTCTTTCAACTCGAGCGGTTTGGGGAGCTTGTTCGGCGACGCGTAGGTTTGCTCGTTGCGGTCGTCCTCTAGAATCGAGTTGCATACGGCGATGCACTCGTCGCAGATGTAGGATCGCGGATAGTCGCTCAGCGGCGACGAAATCAGTTTGCCGACGACGTCCTGGCTTTTGTGGCAAAACGAACAGCGCAAGGAATCGTCGGTTAAGCGGGGTTTCAAGTGGTATCTCCGATCGGCATGGACGTCAAGGACGCGTCGCCTTCATTATAGCGACTCTTACGGGATCGACGGGCCGGGGATTTCTGATCCATCTCGCGTAATCCGCACGGGAGCGTGCCGGCGAGAGTACTGGTCACTGGTCCGCGCTCGCGAGGAACCGGCTCAGGATTTCTCGCAGTCGATCGGCGCGCACCGGCTTGCTCAAATACTCGTTCATCCCCGCCGCGAGGCAGCGGTCGCGATCGCCCTTCATCGCATTCGCGGTCATGGCGACGACGGGCACGGTCGCGCCCCCCCCGGCATCGCACGGACGCGCCGCGTGGCATCGTAGCCGTCGAGCCCCGGCATCTGACAGTCCATGAGGATCAGATCGTAGCTCCGTTTTTCAAAGGCGGCCAGAGCGGCTTCGCCATCGGCCGCGAGATCGGCGGTTAGGCCCATCGCTTCGACCAACCGCAGCGCGAGCGTCTGATTGACCGGGTTGTCTTCCGCGATGAGGATATGGCCGGTGAGCCGTTTCGGTTCGTCGCCGGCGGCGGGCCCGCCCCGGCGGTTCACCAGCGAGAGCGAGGCCAGTGCATCGCTAACAGCATTGGCGCGGACAGGCCGCGCGACGGTTGCGTCGAAAACGGGATCGACAATTTCGCCTTTGTTGTGGACGACGATAATCGGCAGCCGCGACGGCGGCAGGCTCTCCGAAAGGCGCGGAAGATCTGCCTGGCCGCAGATGAAAACCATGTCGCATTCGGCCTTCGACAACGCCTCGTATTCGATGCAGGTGAGAAACGAGTACTTAACGTTGTGCCGTGCCAAGAGTTGCTCGAGTGTGCGCCCGGATCGAAGGGTATCGATCACGACCGCAGCACGCGGGCGGGAGGGCAAAGTAAGCGTGTGCGGCTCTTCGCAGCGGCCCAGAGCTACGTCGAAAAGGAACCGCGACCCCTTCGCCGCCGAGCGGTCGACGCGGATGTGGCCGTGCATCGCCTCGACCAGTTGCTTACAAATCGCCAGACCCAGACCCGTACCACCGAAGCGGCGACCCGCCGAGGAATCGGCCTGGGTAAAGGGTTGGAACAGTTGGCCGACCATGTCTGCCGGGATGCCCACGCCCTGGTCTTCGACTGCGAACGAAAGCGTCAGTTGCTTTTCGTCTTCGCGGTGCAACGCGACATCGACGGTGACGTCGCCGCCGTTGGGCCATTTGCCGCCGACGCTGAATTTGATCGCGTTCGAAACCAGATTCATCACCACCTGGCGCAGGCGGCCTTCGTCGCCGCGCACCCATTCGGGCACGGCCGGCGAGATCGTGTAGCCGAGGTCGAGCCCTTTCTCGAGAGCGCGCGCGGCGAGCAGGTCGAAGACATCTTCGATGGTGTGGCGAAGACGGAAATCCGCTTCGGCGAACTCAAGCTTGCCCGCGCTCATCTTGGAGAAGTCGAGGATGTCGTTCAAGATCTCCAACAGCGATTCGGCCGAGCGCTGCACCGTCAGGGCGAGTTCCTTCTGTTCGCGGCTGAGCTGCGTTCGAAGGAGCAGATCGGTCATGCCCATAACGCCGTTCATCGGCGTGCGGATCTCGTGGCTCATGTTGGCCAGGAACTCGCTCTTCACGCGGGCGGCGTCTTCGGCGTCGCGGCGGGCGCGGTCGCGTTGGAGACCGTCGATGGTGGCGCGGACGAACCATTCGTCGATGGCCGCGAGTTGGTTAAACACCGCGACCAGAAACACGGCGATGAATCCAACTAGCACCATCGCTTCGCCGTCGCCGGCCGACGCGGTGCCGAGTAATGTCGGCCCGGCGACGGCGGTGATGTAGAACACGGTGAGCTTCCGGTCGCCGGCGAGCGTGCCGAGGGCAACGCAGCAGATACCGGCCAGAATCAACAGCGTGACCAGTTGCAGAAACTGGCCGCGATAGGCGATCTGGAGGTAGCAGGTGAACAGCCCCCAGACGAGGCCAGCCGAGACGGCATGCATGCGATACGCGCGCAGCCAAGCCCTGGCGCGAAGGGGATCGACCGGCGGGGACGAGCCGTGGAACTTGTTCCAGCGATGGAGCGCATTGGCCAGGAACGCGGCCATGAGCACGCCGAGAGCGACGGGCCGGTCCGCGCCGAGTTGCGTGCCCACGCCAAGCGCAGCGAGCAGCACGACGTAGGCGAACGCGGCGTAGCGGGCGCGCCGCCAGATTTCGGCAACCCGAGCAACGTCGATTTCACCGGCTAGTGATTGGTCTAGCTGTCGCACCGCTCTATTGAGCGTACTTCAGTTACTCGCTTTTCGGAGCGGGCGGCACTTTGTTGGCCTGCTCGAAGAGGAAGTTGATGGTCTTCTGGGTGCGGATGTGATTGGCAATGTTTGCCAATGTGCCGTCCTGCTCGAGGCGGCGGCGCACGGCGGCGACGGCCTCGCGTTGTTGACGCGCGATGCGCTGGACTTCGGTGTCGACTTCTTCCTGCGTGGGATGAATGCTCTCGCGCTGTGAGATCTTTTCGAGCAGCAGCGAAGCGCGGACGTCCTTCGTCGCGCGCTCGTACTGGGACTCGCGTAATTTGGCGAAATCGAGGTTCAAAGCGCGCGGATCGATGCCCTGATCGGCGAGGCCGCGGAGGCGGCTCTCGATGATCGAGTCGGCTTGCTGATCGACGAACGCTTGCGGGATGGGGAAATCGTAGAGCGCGGTAAGCGCATCAAGGAGGCTGTTATGAGCGGTGGAGCGAGCGTCGGAGTCGCGTTCGGAATGGATCGAGCGCTTGACGGCTTCGCGGAGCTCGTCGAGGTTCTTAAAATCGCCGAGGTCTTGGGCGAACTCGTCGTTCAACTCCGGCAGTTCGCGGCGGCGGATCGTGGTCAGGGTGCACGAAAACGTGATCGATTTGCCGGCGAGGCGTTCGACGCCGTACTCGGCGGGGTATTCGACCGCGAATTCGCGGGTGTCGCCGGGCTCCATGCCGGAGATGTTGTCTCGGAAGCCGGGTAGGGTTTCTTCGCCGCCGAGGAAGAGGGCGACTTCGGGTTGATCGATGGCGCCGCCTTCAACTTCCGAAAGACTCTTGAGGGCGATGAGCACATGATCTTCGGCGGTAGCCGGGCGAGGATCTTCGTTGATGTACTCAGCTTTGCGGTCGCGAAGATTCTCAACACGCGCGGTGACGTCTTCGTCGGTGACGACGGGTTCGGCGTATTCGGCGTTGAGACCGCGGTAGTCGTCACGGAGTTCGAATTCGGGCGCAACTTCAAACTCCGCTTTGAATTTGAGGGGTTCTCCGGCGTGGAAGTGGAGCTCCTTCACCGAAGGGGTGCCGACGACTTGGAGCTTCTCGCCGTCGGCGTACTTGCGGAAGGCCTTGGGCACGGCGCGTTCGACGACTTCGCTCTTCACATCGTTCGCAAATTTAGTACGGATGAGAGAAGCGGGCACCTTGCCTGGCCGGAAGCCGGGCAACTGAGCCTTCTTGCGAATGTCTTCGACGACGCCGTCGGTTTCCTTGGCGATCTCATCAACGGAGATCACCAGTTCGATTTCGTGCTTGCAGCCTTCTACGAGTGGCATGTTGGTTTATCCGCGGGCGGCGGCAGCAGTACCGGCTCCGGCTCGGAGCGCTTCGGCCTTGTCGGCGGCTTCCCAGGTGAAATTCGGTTCGTTGCGGCCGAAGTGGCCGAACGCGGCGGTCTTGCGGTAGATCGGACGGCGCAGTTGGAGCGTCTCGATGATGCCCTTGGGCGTGAGCGAGAAGTTGGCGCGAACCAGTTCCGTCAGGCGGGCGGAGTCGACGACGCCGGTGCCAAAGGTATCGACCATGACCGATACGGGATCGGCGACGCCAATGGCGTATGCGAGTTGGACTTCGCAGCGGGTGGCGAGGCCGGCTGCCACGATGTTCTTGGCGATATAGCGGGCCATGTAGCAGGCCGAGCGGTCAACCTTCGTTGGGTCCTTGCCGGAGAAGGCGCCGCCGCCGTGACGGCCTATGCCGCCATAGGTATCGACGATGATCTTGCGACCGGTGAGGCCGGTGTCGCCGTGGGGTCCGCCGATGACGAACAGGCCCGTCGGGTTGATGTGATACTTGGTGCCGCTATCGACCATCGAGGAGGGCACGATGGGGTCGATGATGTCGCTCTTGACCTTGGCGCGGAGCTCTTCGGTCGAGACATCGGGATCGTGCTGGGTGGAGATGACGACGGCGTCGATGCGGGTGGGCTTGCCGTTGACGTATTCGACCGAAACCTGGCTCTTACCGTCGGGGCGGAGCCACTTGAGGCCGCCGGCGTTGCGCACATTCGACAACTGCTGGCAGAGCTTGTGCGCTATCATGATGGGCAGGGGCATGAGCTCGGAGGTCTCGTCGCAGGCGTAACCGAACATGAGGCCCTGGTCGCCGGCGCCGCCGGTGTCGACACCCATGGCGATGTGCGGGGACTGGGTCTGAATGGTGTTGAGGATGCCGCAGGTTTTGGCATCGAAGCCCATCGCGGCGTCGGTGAAGCCGATGTCGGCGACAACTCCGCGAACAAGGTCGGGCACGTTGAAGACCGACTTGGTAGTGATTTCGCCAGCGACAACCGCAATGCCGGTGGTGACAAGCACCTCGCAGGCAACGCGGCCAGTGGGATCGTCTTTCAGAACCGCATCCAGCACGGCATCAGAAATCTGATCGGCCATCTTATCGGGATGGCCTTCGGTGACCGACTCCGACGTGAAAATGTGACGCATGCCTTCAGCCACGAGTACTCCTTAACAGGGGGTTTGAATTGGGAACGGTTGGATAGGGATTTGCCGGCGCGGGGGTTGCGCAGGCGAGGTGGTGCGAACTTTCCAGTTTATCGACTGTGGGCCGTGGCGTCAAATCGGGCGCATTCCCAGGACCCTGCTGGGGGATTTCTGGGACCCTGAGGGTCCTGGAAACGGACGGGAAGTCCTTTGTTTGCAACAAAACGGGCTCTGGTGCAAAATCTGGGTTGACACTGGCTTGATACCGTTTCAGCCCGCGGGTCGCGTATCGAACCCGACCCCGATCACGCTGCCAACGCGGCTCGCCAGATCTCCGGCATCGTCGCCCCTGCCCCGCCTAGTTTGCCAAATTTGAATTGCCCCTTCT
>VFZW01000029.1 GCA_016871055.1 Acidobacteriota bacterium | reverse complement strand
CCACTGACGCATCCCCTGCTGCAGGCGCCGAGCGAGGAGGCGGTAGATCCGCGCGTAGTTGTGGGTCGCCTCCGCGGGCGCTCCGGTCAGGCCAAACCCCGGATCGCATACCCGGCTGACCGGTTTGGGGTTGGGCAGTACGCCACCCGGTTCGGGTTCCGCCGCGATCGTCAGCGGGGTCACATCGCCGAAAGCGGCCCGCGCGACCAGCACAATCGCCTGATGCATCGCATGGGTCGCCGCGGGCTCCGGGTCGGCGGCATGTTCGGCGAGCACACGGCCCGCCGAATCGGTTCGGAAGCGCAATTCCGCCGCCCACTCCTCAATCGTAGGTGTCTTCTTTACCGACCCCAGTGTGAAATAGGGCGGTAAATGAACTTCAACCTCTCCCGGTCCCAACGGGTACAAATACTGCTGTACCGACTCGGGCAAGTCTCTGAAGCTTTCGATCGTCCGCGAAACCGGCAGGATGAGATCGTGGCCAAACGTCTGGCGGACCCAGTGCAGGTGAACGGCTGCGGGTCCTCGGTGAGTTAACACCTGCATTACGATTAAATACTACGTGATAAAAATAGTTTTGTCAACGCAGTTAGGCCGCCATTGAACCTGCTAAATGAACCCTGGCTTCCTGGGCGAGTTCTCCAACCGTCTTCCATTGGCAACCGGATTCGGCCAGGATGGCGAAGCACTCTTCCATCCGCCGCATCTTCTCCGTCAGCGATCCGGCGGCGCGTTCCAGGTGCATCCGCTCCGAGCCGTCGAAGTCTTCATCACACGTAAGATCCGCTGGATGAACAACATAGTGGAAGTATCTGCGGGCTGCGATCGCATCGCGCATCATTTGAAAGTGGCGATCCCAGCCCAATAAAAACCCTGTGGTGTGCCATACCGCCATTCCAAGTGGTCCCCGAGTTGTGGGAACAGGAATTACCACCACATTTCCACGCAAAAAAGGATCTCTTGAACCTAAAAAAGGTTGCGTCCAGTCCCGCCGATTCAACACGCGTAACAGTTTATCGGAGTTTCCGATATGGTTCAATGCATTCTTGAACACAAATGGGTAGTAGAGCAGCGACGGAAACAGGCTCATGTCGTAGTCATAGCCCAGTTCATTGAGGAGCCGCATCAACCTGTCCGAGTAGCTCCAGGCCGGCGCGACAAACCCCTTGGGCGCCTTCCCTATGGCCTCGGTCAGCCGCTCGTGCGTCCGCACCACTTCTTCCCGCATTTCCAGCGGTTTCAGCGCACCTAAATCCGTGTAGTGATTCCAGGTATGGTTTCCGATCTCGTGGCCCGCGGCGGAAATCTCCCGCAGCCGGCGACAAGCGTGTTCATCCTCCAAATCGCGGCCAATTGCATACATGGAATATGAGAATCCGAATTTTTCCGCCAATCCGAGAAACCGGTCGACTACTTGGCGGTAGGTAGGGTCGACATACCCGGCCGGGTAGCCGGCCGCCTGCGCCATGGAGTCCAGATGTAAGGCGACGGAAACGTACCTCTGCAATGCGGCCACACTCAGTTATCGGTGTCCGTCGGAACAAACTTTAACGGCGCGATCCGCCCCGCAGTTGGTGGCTCAGTAATTTTTCCCCTAAGGGTCGTAGGTGTTCGACCTATCTAGCCCGAACCTACCCGCGTCAGTACATTGCGTGGTGGCATCTAAGCAATCTGTCCAATTGGGCAATTCCACGCCACCCCATAGAATCGCTTATGACAGCCCAGTGGGACAGAAAGCAATGATCACAACCCTGCCATCCAGGAACGCCGCCAAGGCCTTCTTCAGCGAAACCGAAGCGGCCGAAGCGTTGGGCATCTCCACGGACAGTTTTCGCGAACTCGTCAAGACCCATATCGCCCAAAGTGACGACGAAGTGAGCAACATCGGCGCCACCACGTATCAGTCCTCGGACCTGCTGATTCTCAAACTGCTCGCAAAATTGCCGGTCCTCGTCTAACTGCTATTGGCGTCCGGCCCTTCGCCGTTATAGACTGACGGAGTCATGGCAAATCTAGGATTTTTGGGACTGGGCATCATGGGATACCCCATGGCCCGTCATTTATTGGAAGCCGGCCACAATGTGGCCCTCTGGAGCCACACCGCCTCCAAATGCGCCGAACTCGCCGCCAAGTTCCCGCAACTGGGCAAGGTCTGCGCGACGCCGAAGGAGGTCGCCGCCAACGCCGATGTTATCGTACTCATCGTCGGCGACACTGCGATGTCGGAACAGGTCGTTTTCGGCGAAGACGGACTGATGGCGGCGGCAAAGCCCGGCACCGTAATCGTCGACGCCTCGACCGTCGCGTGCGCCTATTCGAAGTCGGCCTCGGCGCGCTGTAAGGCCAAAGGCGTGGATTTCCTCGACGCACCGTGTACCGGCTCCAAGCCTGGCGCCGAAAGCGGGAACCTCACCTTCATGATCGGTGGCGACAAGACGGTCTACGAAAAGGTGAAGGCGTTGCTCGAGCCGATGGGCAAGCGCCTCTACTACTGCGGCGGCCCCGGTCTCGGCATGCACGCCAAACTGACGCAGAATCTGATTCTGTCCAATCTTCTTCAGGCGTTCAACGAGGGTCTCGTCCTGGCCACCAAGGCCGGCGTCGATCCCGAGCTCATGCTCGACATCCTCGACAACTCCGCCGCCAAGAGCGGCCTCATCGCCTTTAAGGCCCCCTATGTGTTCCGTCGCGACTTCTCCACCAACTTCTCGGTAAAGTGGATGCACAAGGACATTGGCCTGATGCTCGAGTCCGCCAGGGACATCGGCGTCCCTCTTCCTTTAACTTCCTTAACGCATCAGATGTTCCAGGCGGCGATTGCCACCGGACACGGCGACGAGGATATCTGCTCTACAATCAAGGTCTTAGAAGGAATCGCCGGTACCGAAGTGAAGAAGCGAGAGGCCTAGCCCCCTCGCTTCTACAATTTTTCACACAGAAAGTTCTTGCAATTCCAAAAATCATATCGTAAGATTGAAAGCAAGCCGGGGGGGGCAACTCCCACCAAAGCGAGACTAACCTCATAAAGACCCCTGAAGCATCCCTCCCGGCGCCCTTCGGGGTTCCTATCAAGACCAGATAGGAACTGGATAAGAGTTTGAGTGAATCGGAGCGAAGTCTCCGATACCGCTACTTGCAGTTGAGGTAACGGGCATAGTCCAAGCGTACGCCGCTTGAGGGCTGATATCCGGTGCCGTCGAAGGTCTCGGTGTAAAGAAATGCCTGTTGCCGGCAGAGCTTGTCATTCGGCATTTTGTAGAGTACGAATCCGCCCCTGGTACGAGACAGCGGAATACCGCGCCGGTTCTTTTGGATCCGCCATGGATCGGGTTTCATGACCGTCTTGAGAACCGTGCCGCCGGGATGCCAATCGGCCACGCCTTTGCGCGCGAATGCTTCCAGCCGAGTATCGTGCGGACCATCCGGGAATGACCAGCGCGGCGCGAGTCGTTCCATCTCCTTGTGCAACGCGGCCAACGCGTTGAGCGATTCGGCATCGGGGAAATTCTTCTTGAACTTCTCCGGATACAGCGCGGCGTCTTTTTCGACGGTGGTGTCGGCCTGAAGAAAACCTTCGGCGGCTTCCATGCGGCTGATCAGCCTTTCGACCTGGGACGCGACGAAACCGGCGGCGCAGATGGCGCCGACGGCGATTGGGGCAAGAATAAGTGGTCTCATGCAGAAGAACTCGCACTTGGCCGCCAAGTCGTATCAAGGAATTCAATGGCGCGATGTTATCCTCATATAACGGCCAACGCATGAGAACGCTCACCGTACTCGGCTCAACCGGCTCCATTGGGACCAGCACACTCGACGTTGTGCGGCGCAATCGTGACGCCTACCGCATCCACGCGCTGGTTGCCGGTCAAAACGTCGAACTTCTGATCGAGCAGATTCAAGAATTCTCGCCCGCCGCCGTTGTTGTCGCCGATGCCGCCATCCGCGATGCTCTCCACGCCCGGCTTCCAAGAACCGGAGATCTTCCCCAACTGGATCACGGCCCGGCCGCCCGCGTTGCCACCGCGATCGCTCCCGAGGTCGATTTCGTGATGTCGGCCATCGTCGGTGTAGCCGGGCTCGAAGCCACTTACGAAGCCATCCGCGCGGGCAAATCCGTCGGCCTGGCGAATAAGGAAACCCTCGTCGCCGGCGGCGATCTTGTCATGAAGGCGGTTAGGCAAACCGGGACGTCGATGATCCCGGTCGACAGCGAACACAACGGCGCTCACCAATGCCTCCGCGCCGGGCGACGCGAGGACGTCACCAAGTTAATTCTCACGGCCAGCGGCGGTCCGTTCCGCAAAACGCCGAAGGCCGATCTGGCCCGCGTGACCGTGGCGCAAGCGCTCAATCATCCCACTTGGAAAATGGGCCGCCGCATCACCATCGACTCGGCGACTCTCATGAACAAAGGTTTCGAAGTGATTGAAGCCTGCTGGCTATTCGACATGCACCCGCGCGAGGTTGAGGTCGTCGTACATCCGCAGTCGGCCGTCCATGCCATGGTGGAATACAACGACGGCTCCGTTATCGCGCAAGTCTGCGCCACCGACATGCGCATGCCGATTCAGTACGCCCTCACCTATCCCGCGCGCGACGACGCTCCCGTTCCGCGCATGGATTGGCGCACCGCCCGCACGTGGGAATTTGAGCCTCCCGACTTCGACAAATTTCCGCTTCTGCGGCTTGCCTACCAGGCGCAGGAAACAGGTGGCTCGGCTACATGTACACTAAATGCAGCCGATGAGATAGCCGTGGAGGCTTTTCTCGACGAGCGGCTGCCCTTCAACGGCATCGCGGAAGTTGTTAACGAAACACTCGAAGCAGTACCCGTACGGACGCCCAGGTGCGTCGGAGAGATATTGGAGATCGATCAGGAAAGCCGCCGCGTCGCCCGCCAACTGGCAGGGGAGAGGGTAGCCGCGGCCCGCTAGCGTTCAATCATGGGAATCGTACAAAACATCTGGTGGATGTTGGTCCTCATCGGGGTGATGATCCTGATCCACGAACTCGGCCACTACTGGGCCGCGCGCTGGTTCGATGTCCGCGTCGAAGCGTTCAGTTTCGGCTTCGGGCCGCGCCTGTTCGGCTATCGTAAGGGCGAGACCGACTTCCGCGTCTCGCTCATCCCCTTTGGCGGGTACGTGAAGATGACGGGCGAGCAACCGGGTGAAGACGGCTCGGAAGATCCGCGCGGATTTCTCGGCAAGCCTCGCTGGCAGCGCATGATTATCGCCTTTGCCGGTCCCCTGATGAACATTCTGCTTGCGGTGGGACTGCTGGCGGGACTCTACATGAACCGGTATCCGAAAGTTGTCGGCGCCGACGGCCCCGCGACGCTCGGCTTTGTGGAAAAGGACTCCGCCGCGGCGAAGGCCGGCCTAGCCGAGGGCGATGTGATCGTTGCCATCGACGGCAAGCAGAATCCGACCTGGGAGGAGGTGGCGCTCACGGTGATCGGTTCGGCCAACCGGCCCCTTCCGGTTCTGGCCACGCGCAAAGGCGAGCAAATCATCGCCACTATGACGCCGCTTCTCGACGAGCAAACCGGTGTCGGTGAAGCCGGATGGTCGCAGCATCACGAGATTCAAGTAGGCGCGGTGACGCCCGATACGGGCGCCGAAAAAGCGGGCTTGAAGAGCGGCGATGTTCTAGTGGCGCTCGACGGTGTGAAGCTCGGCTCTACCTTAAAGCTGCACGCGCTCTTGCGCGAAGGGGCCGGCAAGCCGGTCCAACTCACGTACCTCCGAGGCGCGAAAGAAACCATCGTCGAAATCCAGCCCAAGCTGACCGAGTTGGATGCGAAGGAGAAGCGCTGGCTGCTTGGCGTGCAGTTGACGCCGCGCGTGACGTTTGTGGCGCTGAGCTTCGGCGACGCGCTCAACGAATCGATCAAGCAAAACAAACGGGATGCCGGTCTGATCCTGCAATTGCTGCGCGGCATCGTCGAACGCCGCACATCGGGCAAGACGCTCTCCGGCCCCATCGGCATCGCCCGCATGTCGGCCGAAGCGGCCCGCGACGGTGCGCCGACCTTCATCTGGCTCATGGCGCAGGTGTCGCTGAACCTGGCGATCTTCAACTTGCTACCGATTCCGATTCTCGATGGCGGCACGATACTCATGCTGCTGATCGAAATGCTGCTCCGGCGCGACCTGAGCATGCAGCTCAAAGAGACTATCTTCAAACTTGGCTTTGTCTTCTTGACGATGGTTGTGGCGTTTGTGCTTTACAATGACATCTCGAAGATCCTGCCGGGCTGAGCACAAGCTGAATTCTGACTGGCTGGCGAAATCAGGTGAGGTTAGCCGTTCGACCTCACGTCTTCACGCGTCGCCCAGCGGTCAGCAGCTCAAAACGTCAACTTCAGCGCGCCCTGCAACTGCCTCGGCGTATTGGCAATGCCGAGCACGCGGCCGAAGTTGGGGTTGGCGAAGTTGACCACGGGGACGCCCCAAACCGGAGTGTTGGTGGTGTTGAACGCTTCGGCGCGGAACTCGAGGCGCACGGTCTCGCCGATCGGGAAGACGCGGAATAGCGAAAGATCCACGTTCTTGCCCCAATCGGCACGCATGGCGTTGCGTCCCATATTGCCGTAGGTGAACGGCGCCGGAGTGGCGAATGCCTGCGTATTGAACCACTGCGCGGGGCTGGGGTTCGACAGCTTGGCATTGCCCACCTGGTTGAGCCGTACGTAGAACCCGGCACTGTTGGAGTTGCCGGTATTGGCGATATCGCCCGATACTCCGAGCGTATACGGCACGCCGCTGCGCAGCACCATGATCGTGTTGAGCTGCCAGTTGCCTATGACGTAGTCGGCCGCACGGTTGCCGGTGGCGAAGCGCTTTCCTTGGCCAAACGGAAGTTCCCACACCAGGCTCGTGTTGAAGACGTGGGTCAGATCGTACGATGACACGCTGCGATCGGCGCGGGTGTTGTACGGATCCTGGTTCGCGCAGCCTTCCACGCCGGCCCAGCCTGAACACGACAAATCGATCGACTTTCCCCACGTGTAGGACACTAGGAATCCGAGCCCCTTCGACAGCCGCCGGTTGAGCGAGGTTTCCAAGGCATGGTAGAGGCTGTAGCCGTCGCTACGTTCGTAGTTGGTCGGCGTCAGATAGCGGATCGGACGGCGGTCGATCTGCGGTCCGGGGCCGGGAGTGCGCGCGGTGTTGGCGAACGTATTCAGGTCAAGCCGTGTGCCGTGCGAGCCGACGTAATCAATCGACACCGCGGTATGGGCGCCGAGTTGATGCTGGATGCCGAAGTTCCATTCCGGAGTGTAGGGCACTTTGAGGAACGGATCCTTATAGGTCTGCGGGCTTGTGAACGGCGTTGGGGCGGGAAGCGCGCCCGCGCCGATGGAGCTCAGCGGATTGTGGGCGCGAACGGTGGGAATGTCGGGATTCTGATTGATGGTTTGCAGCAGAGTTACTTGCGGCCATCCGGCGCCGTAACTCTGTGCCGCCTGGGTCCAGATGGCCCAGTTGTCGTAGAAGATTCCGGCCGCCGAACGAATGACCGTCCGATCCGAGAAGCGGTAGGCGAACCCGACCCGCGGTCCGATGTTGAAGTCGCGGTTCTGGTGGATCCGGTTGTTGGGAGCGATGATGACGTTGGCCGGCAACGCGCTGCCGGGAATGCAGGGCGCTTTGCCGGTCTCGGAACAGAAGGGCGGCTGCTCGCGCACCCAAAACTCGCCTTTGTTGAGATTGAGCGATCCGACGAAGGCCGACTTGTCGGACTTGACGCCCCACTGCGGCGGCAAAGTGCGGTCGACGCGGACGCCGTAGTTGATGGTGAGGCGGTCGGATACCTTCCAGCGGTCGCCGACATAGAAGCCGTTCACCCAGCCTCCGTTCTCGCCGCCAACCTGTAACCGGCGCGTTCCGCCGACGGGTACTCCCAAAAGGAGCGACGCCAAATCGCTGCCGGTGCGGCCCGGGTTTTGCAGGTCGGCGGTCTGGAAGGGGCTGAAGGTGATGCTTCCCGCCAGAATCGCCTGGTCGATGTTGTTGGTGTTGATGGTGAATCCGGCATTGAGTAGGTGTTTGCCGTAGAGTTTCGAGACGTTGACCGAGCCCGACCAGATGTCGGAAGCGCCCTGGTTGGTGCGCCCGTCGCCGGGAAGTCCCAGAAATGACACCATCCCGACGGAGGGTAGCAGGCAGGCGCGGTCGAAGGGATAACCACAGACGTAGTCTGGGGACAGCGCGCCGGTCACGCCGCTTGGGGCTTTGGTCACAACGTTTCTGACGTCGGCCGCGGCGGTGGTCCGGCCGAACTGCATTTGAAGCACCGCGCCCGCGCCGAAGGTGTGCGTCCAGTTGGCGCCATAGTTCTTGGCCCGCCACGTGTCGGAATTTTCGGCGGCGCCGATCGGATTGACCGAAACGCGTGGCAGGACGACCCGGCTGAAACGGAACCAGAACGAGTCGTTCTGTCCCAATTGTTGATCGGCCCTGAGATTGAACAGGTTCTGATCGGTCCGGCCGGGGGCTCTCGCGGTGAAATTCGTTCCGGCGGTAGCGGTAGCCGTTGGAGCGGGATAGAGGCCCTGCGCCCACTGCGCGGTCGCGGGATCGAGGCGGCTCTCGGGAATCACATTGCCCGCGAACGGAGTCCGCAAGAACTGGTTCGCGACGGCCGGGTTGACGCGGGTGGTGAACGGATCGAACACGACGTTCGAGATGGTTCCGAGGCGGCCGCGAAGTTCATCCGGAGTCGGAATTCGACCCAGGGTCTGCGCGGGAGTGCTGTTGCGGAATCCCTCATAGCTGCCGAAGAAGAAGGTCTTGTTGCGGCCGTCGTATTTCGGGATTCGCACAGGACCGCCGACGTTGAAGCCGAACTGGTTCTGCCGCAGCGCGTTCACGGTGGGGAAGAACGGGTTGCGCGCGTCCAGCACCGAGTTGCGCAGGTACTCCCAGGCTGTGCCGTGCAGCGTGTTGGTTCCCGATTTCGTAACGACGTTTACGACACCGCCGCTGACGCCGCCGTAGCGGACCTGATCGTTGTGGGAATCGACCTTAAACTCAAGGATGTCGTCGACAATGGGTGGAACAGCGTAGTTGCTGGTGATCGAAGCCTGGTCGACAATGCCATCGACCAGAAACAGATTCGCCCGGTTGCGCGCGCCGTGGAAAGACGGGAACGAGAAGGCGCCGACACCGCGAAATCCAAATGTTTGCGCGGTGTTGATGGGGCTTGCGCCGGGCGTGAGGGCAAGCAACTGCGTGAAGTTGCGGCCGTTCAGCGGGAGATCGTTGACTTGACGGCCGCCAAACACCGTGCCCAATTCGGCGGAGGTGCTTTCGATGACGGCGCCCTCGGCGGCGACGGTGACGGTTTGCTCGGCGGTACCGACTTGCAACGTGAAATTGAGATTCGCCGACTGGCTGACCGAGAGCGTGAAGCCCTCCTGGCGGTTGGCTTGGAAGCCTTCTTTGGCGGCCCGGATATCATAGGCCCCGGGCGGAATGTTGACGAAGACATATTCGCCTGCATTGTTGCTGGCGGTGGTTTGCTCGACGCCGGTGGCGCGATTGCGTAGCGCGAGCGAGGCGCCGGGAATGCTGGCGCCGGAGCTATCCCGGACGATTCCTTGCAAGGAAGCCGTGGAGACTTGGGCGAACAGGCTGGCGGCGGCCGCCATCAACAGCGAGGCGAGACGGATGGGAAGCATAGGTGTTTACCAGTTTGTTCCGAAGCCGCGCCGCAGTCCAGGCCATATTCGGCATGAAATTCACCACTTTCGGCAGCTGACTTTAGGCTCGCCGTGGCGCGCGGCTGCGTCCCTCGGCGCGGTACTTTTGCAGAAGTTTCATCATGCTCATGGCGCGCTCCGGATGCGCGGCCCAGAGGTCGCGCTGCTCGCCGGGGTCGGCATCGAGGTCGTAGAGCTGGCCCGACTTCTCGCCGCCGAGAATCGCTTTCAAGTTGTCCGCCGTGCCGGCAATCGCTTTCCAGCGGCCCTGGCGCACGGCAAATTCGGCGCGGCCGGAGGCGAAGACAAGAGCCTCGTGAAGCGGCCGACCGCCCGGGTGGCCGAGGATCGCGGGCAGTACGTTGCGGCTGTCTTCGGCCGCGTTGTCGGGCAGGGGTGATCCAGTGAGAGCCGCGAAGGTCGCGAAGAGATCGATCAGCGAGATTGTCTCGGCCGATGTCGATCCGGGCCGGATCTTGCCGGGCCAGCGAGCGATGAACGGAACGCGCGTACCGCCCTCGTAAATCGAGGCCTTGTAGCCGCGAAAACCGTTTTCGGATTGGTGGCCGTTGTCGCCGCGCATGGCGCCGTTGTCGCTGGTGACGATGAAGAGAGTGTTGCCGGTGAGCCCGTGTTTGGCGAGGCGCGCATCGATCTCGCCGACGGCCCAATCGACGACGGTGACGAGGTCGCCGCGTGGACCGGCCTGGCTCTTGCCTTTCATGGCGTCGGGCACCAGAAACGGGTTATGCGGCGAGTTCGTCGACAGCACAAGGAAGAACGCTTCTTTGTATTTCGCTCCATGAATTCGATGGCTTTGCGGGTCAGCGTGAAATCGCAATCGGTCTGCGACCAATCGTCGGCCATCGGCCCGGGGACAAAACCCGGAAGGCCGCGCCACACTTCGCGGCTCATTTGTGTCGGCACAACGACGGGGCGATCGTTCTCGATGAAAAAGTACGGGGGATCGGAGGTGGAGCACGCCGAGGTGCCGTAGAAATAATCGAAGCCGAGCGCGGTCGGGCCGCCGCGTATGGGTTTGGTGAAATCGACGTTCCACTGGAGTTTCTCGTCGGTCTTGCCGGGAGCGCGGCGATCGATGGCGTTTTCGGCGGGGGCGCCGTCCTTGGTCGCCCATTCCAGGCCGACATGCCACTTGCCGATCCAGCCCGTGGTGTAGCCGGATTTCTTGAGCAGAGTCGCAATCGTTATTCGAGACGGCTCGATCAGCGGCGGATCGTAGGACAAGAGAACGAATTCCTGAAGCCGGGTCCGCCAAGCATAACGGCCGGTAAGGAGGCCGTAACGTGTAGGAGAGCAGAGCGAGGAAGGCGAGGGGGCGTCGGTGAACTTGGCGCCACGCGCGGCGACGGGATCCATGAACGGAGTCGGGATCTTGGAGTCCTTGTTGTAGCAGGTGAGGTCGCCTTGCCCCACGTCGTCGCCGAGGATGATCACGATGTTGGGCAGTTTCGCGGGTGACTGCGCCGCGGCCAAGCCACACGCCTTGAGAAAATCGCGCCGTTGCATAATGTCCGTTTTAGGGTAGAATTTCCGCGTGCCTGGAGCAAGATCTGAGACGCGTCTGCCGAAATTGGTGATTGTATTGCCGAATATGGCCTGGACTGCGGGGGACGCCGGCATTACGGTGAAATTTCGGCTGGCGCTCAGCCGGTACGAGGAGGTTTTGTGTACAGGGTTCTATTCACGGTTTCATTCGCTTCGACGCTGCTATTCGCGCAGACCAGCGCAGAGATCACCGGACGTATCACGGACGCTTCGAGAGCGCTCGTTCCGGGCGCGACGGTAACGGCGGTAAACACAGAGAAGCGTACGGAACGCCGGACAACTTCCAACGACCAGGGGTATTTCATCCTCACCAGCCTGGATACCGGCCGGTATGACGTAACGGTGGAAGCATCGGGGTTCAAGCCGACTACGAGAACTGGTCTGAAGCTGGATGTAAATGCCTCATTGCGGCTGGACTTCGCACTCGAGGTCGGCGCTGTGTCGGAGAAGATTCAGGTGGTAGGCGAGGTTGCGCTACTGGAAGCCAATACGGCGCAGCTCGGTACGGTCGTGACCGAAGAAAAGATTTCGGAACTTCCTCTGAACGCCCGCAACTTCACACAACTGCTGACGCTGACGCCGGGCGCGGCGCCGATCAGCGTGGCGCAAAACGCAGGAGGCGGACAGACAACGCCGCGCATCGGCATACTCGTATTTCCGGCGATTAACGGACAGAGCAACCGGAGCAACAGCTTCACTTTGGACGGGGTGTATAACAACGGGCACTTCACCGGCACCTACTCAATCGCGCCGAATATCGACGCTCTGAGCCAGTTCAAGGTGCAGTCCCATGGCGATCAAGCGGAGTTCGGAGGCGTCACCGGCGGGACGATCAACATCGCGACCAAGAGCGGGACCAATGAACTGCATGGCAGTCTTTACGAATTCCTGCGCAACGACGCCCTCGACGCCCGGGGCTTTTTCACCGCGCGAAAACCGGCGCTCCGGCAGAACCAATTCGGCGCCGCCGCCGGCGGACCGGTCATCCGGAACAAGACGTTTTTCCATGCTTCCTACGAAGGATACCGGCAGCGCAATGCGTCGGCGGCGCTGGCTCTGGTCCCTACGCCGGAAGAGTTGTCGGGCGATTTCTCGACGACGACTCGCGCGCTTTTCGATCCCTACTCCACCCGAGCCGACGCAGCCAACCCCAACCGCCTCTTGCGGAATCCGTTCCCGAACAACCGGATACCCGCCGCGCGACTGAGTCCTTCGATCCGGGCCTTCGCCGACGCTATCATCCCGAAGCCGGTCAACACGGGATTCTTGAACTCGAATGCCCGCAACGACGATCCGCAGACGTTCCCTTCCAACAGCGCCGCCGTACGCGTGGACCACTACATCTCCACGCGCGATTCGGCGTGGTTCCGCTACAACTGGAGCGAACAGAACACGTCATCGGCCCTGGCGTTGAAGGGGACGGCCATCACCGGCAATATTCCGGCCAAGAACCTCGGCGCGGGGTACACACACACCTTCGGGCCCGCGACGGTGCTGAGCGGACTTTTCGGATTCACGAGCACCAGCTTCTTCGACGTCCCCGTTCTGACAAAAAAAACTTGATCGCGGAAGGGTTTTTCAAGGGGTTTCCCGACGATCCGCGCGCCCCCACTCCGGGCGTGTCGATTCCCGGCTACTTCGCGTTGAGCCAGCGCAATCGGCAGCTCGGACCGCAGCGCGGATGGCAAGGGCGCGGCGATCTGGCGCACAACGCAGGCCGGCATAGCCTCAAGTTCGGCGGCGAGTTCGTTCGGCAGCCGTGGACGAACATCCAGATCACGGAGTCGCTGGCGTTCAACACGCGTCAGACCGCCGATCTGAACAGCCTCGGCAATACCGGCTCGGCTCTGGCGTCGTTCGTTATGGGCTTGATGGAATCAAGCGAACTGAGTCAGGCGGATTTCACGGTGGAATCGCAGATCGGCAATCTATACGCGCAGGACTCCTGGAAGGTCACCGACAAGTTGACCCTTAATTTCGGGCTGCGATGGGACCTGTTCCGCGCGCCCGAATTTTCGCGAGGGTTCGCCTCGACGTGGGATTTCAACACCGGCCAGTTTCTGGTGGGCACAAACAAGCCGCCGGCTTGCACGGCCACACAAGGCCCACCGTGTCTGCCGGTTCCGAACAGCGACTTTGTGAACCGCTATCTGGTCTTTACCGGATCCTCGAAGTTGCGTTCCGATCAACTCCGCCTTCCGGGTCCGCGATTCGGCTTCGCATACCGCGTCCGGCCGCGCGCGGTCGTGCGCGGCTCGTACGCCATTTTCTATGACTTGATGGCCGGCGTGAATCAACAGGCGCAGAACGGCAATATTAACAACGCCAACTGGCCGGGCTTCATCGGTCTGACAGTTGTTTCAAACCTCAACTTCGTCGAAGCGACGGCGGACGCCCCGTTCGGTACGACGAGTGTTTCGAGGCCAACTCCGACGCCTTCGGGCCGGGCGTTCTACTACGATCCCCGGTTTAACATTCCGTACTCTCAACAGTGGAACGTCGAGGTTCAGAGCGAATTGGCCGCCAATCTCAGCCTCAGCTTGGCCTACGTGGGATCGCACAGTCTCCGCCTCGCGGTCGCCGGCGACTACAATACGGCGCAGGTTCCCGGGCCAGGTCCGATCGGACCACGTCAGCCGTTCCCGCACGCCCCGGTCACAAACTGGGATCGCAGCGTCGGCCAGAGCAGCTATCACGCCTTGCAGATGAAAGTGGAGCGCCGGCTGGCCTCGGGACTTTCGTTCCTCACGTCGTACACATGGAGCAAGTCCATCGATACGGCCTCGTCGGGCCAGTTCAGCGAAAACATATCGCTGCAGAATCCGTACGACCCGAACAGTTCGCGCTCGGTCTCCGGGTTCGATGTTCCGCAACTGTTCTCTACCGCCATGGTCTATGGACTGCCGTTCGGCCGCGGCAAGCACTGGCTCGCGAACGGTATCGCCTCACGTATTTTCGGCAACTGGCAGTTGAACGGAATCGTGACGCTGCGCAGCGGCCAGGTGTTCACTCCGCAGATGAATCTCGACATCGCCAATATCGGCGCCGTCAACAACCCGAACCGTGCGCGGCCCAACGTCGTTGGCGATTGGCGGCTTTCCAATCCGAGGCCGGAGGCGTGGTTTAACCGGGCCGCCTTCGCCGCCCCGCCCGCTTTCACGTACGGCACCGCCGGCCGAAATATTCTGCGCTCGGATTCGCTGCAGAACTTCGATATCTCGCTGTTCCGCGAGGACAAGATTACCGAGCGGCTGAAGATGCAGTTGCGCGCCGAGTCTTTCAATTCCTTCAATCACCCGACCTTTGGCGTGCCGGGGTCCGTGGTGACCGCGCCACAGTTCGGACAAGTGACCGGTACCGCCAGCACAGCCCGGCAGATTCAACTCGGACTGAAATTGCTGTTCTGATCCTCACGAAATGCGCATCTTCTTCCGATAGGCAAGAGGTGTCATCCCGGTGCGGCGCGAGAAGAACCGGGCGACGTGCGCATCCACTTCAAAGCCGCACGCCACGGCGATCTCGCCGATCGTCATATTCGTTTCGACGAGTAACCGGCCAATGCGGTCGACGCGGCAGCGGTGCATCTCTTCGGTCGGCGTGCGGCCGAGTTCCTTGATGAATCGATCCTGCAGAGCGCGGCGGGAGATGCCGGCCGCGGCGACCAGGTCGGTCACGCGAAGATTGCGATTGCTGTTCTCCCGAACGAACCGCAACGCGCGGATCATGTTCGGGTCTTCGATCGCTAGAATATCGGTCGACTGGCGCGGGACCACATGCGCGGGCTGCACGGTTACGACTTTGGCCGGCGGCTTCTCGCCCGCCATCAGCGAGGCCAGCAGCGCGGCGGCTTCATAACCGCCGCGTTCGGTGGCAAGCGCGATGCTCGACAGCGGAGGGCTGGCGCTGCGACAGACCTGCTCATCGTTATCCACGCCGAGGATCGCGACCTCGTCGGGCACGCGGATGCCGCGCATCTGGCAGGCCTCGGCGACCATGCGGGCGCGATCGTCGTTGCATGCCATCAAGCCCACGGGTTTGGGCAGCCCGGCCAACCAGCGCGCGAGCTGCTTCAATTCGACATACCAGGACTGGCCAAGATTTTGGCGGGACGAAGAGTAGACGACGGTCTCATAGCCGGCGCGTTTTACTCCCTCGCGGAAGCCGGCTTCGCGGTCGTCGGAGAACTGGAGACCTTGTAATCCACAGAATGCGAAGTGGCGCAGCCCGAGCCCGGTGAGCGTGCGCGCGCCCATGCGGCCGATGTCCAAATCGGCCGAGACCACCTGGCAGATCGAAGCACCCAGGCGCCGCGTTTCGACCGCCACGACCCGCGGCACCTTCAGTGGTTCGACTTCGGCAAGGCGGCTTTGCAGTGCGATGACGCCGTGGGCGTTCCACCCGCCCATGTTCCGCAAGCGCTGCTTGGGTGACAACGATTGCAGATAAGCCGGCGCTTCCTCATGAAAGATCCACGGGCCGTGCGCGTGCGCGTATTCCACGATGCCGCGGCGGAGGCCACGGTCGAATTCGCGCGCCGATGGAACCAGCAGGATCACTCCATGCGGCTGCTTCATCGCAACACGATATCACGGGCATGCCGGAAATGGTGAAAAAGTTGCCGATTCTGTCCTTGCCAGAACCGGCGGCGGATGACACAATCACAGGCGCCATGGGTATCCGATGAATTGGCTCGATACTACCGTCCTGACCGTGTACTTGATCGGCATAACACTGTTCGGCGTGTGGGTGGGATTTCGCCGTCATGCATCGCCGGACCAGTATTTCCTCGCCAACCGGTCGCTGGGTTGGTTCACGATCGGCGCCGCCGTATTCACGTCGAACATCTCTACGATTCACCTTGTCGGACTGGCTGCGTCGGGCGCCAAAGATGGCATGGTGATCGGCAACTTTGAGTGGATGGCCTGTTTCACACTGATGTTGCTGGGCCTGGTATTCGCGCCGTTTTATATCAAGTCGCGCGTTTCGACGCTGCCGGAATTCATGGAGCGCCGCTACTGCCCGGAGGCGCGGACGTTTCTGGCTGTAATCGGGCTGCTCGGCGCGTTGTTGATCCACATCGGCATCAGCCTGTTCGCGGCGGCAAAGCTGTTTGAGAGTTTTCTGGGCGTGCCGATGTTGGTTACGATTCTCGTGCTCTCGCTCTTCACCGTGACATACACAGCGCTCGGCGGCCTGCGCGCCGTGGTGATGACGGAGAACGTACAGGTTTGTCTGCTGCTCGGAGGCGCGCTGTTGATCACCGTCAAGGGCATCCAAGCGCTGGCCGGAGTAGGTATCCACGACTTGCAGGCGTTCCGGGCTGCGGTTGAACCGGGGCAACTCAGCATGTTGCAGCCCGTCTACGACGTCGCGGGGCGGTTGAACGGGTTCTCCTGGCTGGCGGTGCTGCTGGGTTATCCGATCCTCGGCATCTGGTATTGGTGCGCGGACCAGACACATGTCCAGCGCGTGCTGGCGGCGAAGGACCTGCGTTCCGCGCAGAACGGCTCGCTGTTCGCGGGCTTCCTGAAAATCAGCCCGGTGTTCCTGATGGTGCTGCCGGGCGTGATCGGCCATGTGTTGTGGAAGAAAGGCGCGTTCGCGCTGCCGATGTTACCGGGTACGGCATCGCCGGACTACAACACGATGCTGCCGTCGCTGATCAACTTTCTAGTGCCGGTGGGCCTCAAGGGGCTGCTGGCTGCGTGTATGGCCTCGGCGCTGATGAGCTGCATGGCGGCGGCGCTGAATAGCTGCGCGACTCTGATCTCGATGGACATCGTACTGCGCCACGCCCCGGAAACACCGGACTCGCGCGTAGTGAAGATCGGGCGCGTGACGACCGGCGTCATCATGTTGCTGGCGATGTTGTGGTCGACGCAAGGCGACCAGTTTGGCACGATCTTCGAAGCGATCAACAAGATTCCGATGACGTTCGCGCCGGCGGTGACGACGGTGTTTTTGCTGGGCGTTCTGTGGAAACGCGGAACGGCGCGGGCGGCCATGGCGACGCTGTACGCCGGGTCGCTTTTTGGCGTCTTGTACTTCGTCGCCGATCTTCCGTTCCTGGGGCGATGGGTGCTCGGGGCGGCGGCGAACGGGAATTTTTCCGGGTTGGTGACCGACCCGGCGCTCGGACTAGGCATACCGTTCATGCTGGCGGGGCCGCTGCTGTGCGTGTTGTGCGTGGCTATTTATGCCGGGGTCAGTCTGACGACTCCGCCGATGGATGCGCGTGTGGTGGAGGCGGTTTGTTGGGATCATCCGCTCGCGTTTCTGCGAGGGCCGGTGCGCGATGCGGGCGATCCGCGCGTGGTGGCGGCGGCGTTGTGCGCGGTTGTTGGCGTTTTGTATTGGATGATGCGCTGAAGGGAGCACCGGCGATTGAACTACACGATGCTGGGAAAGACAGGGCTAAAGGTCTCGCGGCTTAGCTTCGGGGCGTCGGCGCTCGGCGGCGTGTATGGCGAAGTGGACGAATCCGCGGCGATTGCGGCCGTGCACGCGGCGCTCGACTGCGGCATCAATTATTTCGATGTCGCGCCGGCGTATGGCGGCACGCTGGCCGAAACGATGTTAGGCAAAGCGTTGCGCGGCGTTTCCCGCGATCGCTATTTCCTTTCGACCAAGGCCGGAAAGTATTCTGGCGGTGGCGACACTCTCGATTACTCTCGCGAGCGGATTCGCGCGTCCGTGGAGGCGAGCGCGGCACGCCTGGGCAACGACTATTTCGACATCGTCTACATTCATGACATCGAATACCAGGGTAGAAAACACACCGAGTGGGCGCTCGGCGAAGGCTACGACGCCGTTTGTGAATTGAAGAAGGAAGGCCGCATCGGCGCGGTGGGATTTGGAATTTATCCGATCGACCTGTGGGAGCGGATCTTCCGCTTGGTTGAGATTGACGCGGCTCTTGTGCACAATCACTACTGCTTAAGCGATACACGGTTGCTTGGTCTGCTGCCGCCGGCGCGGGAGAAGGAGATCGGCATCATCAACGGCGCGCCATTCGGGTCGGGCCTGCTCACCGAACAGGGGCCGCCGTTTTGGCATCCGGCATCGGCGGAGGATCGAGCGGTGTTTCGCGAAGCGGCCGAGTTCTGCCGCGTCGAAGGCACATCCATTAGCAGGCTCGCGCTCCAGTTCGCGTGTCAAAATCTGGAGATTCCGACTACCCTGTTTAGTACGGCAGATCCCGAGTCCGTGATGAACAACGTTCGTTGGAGTGAGGAGGCGATCGACCCGGCGCTGCTGCAAGCGGTGCTGCGGATACTCACTCCCGTGTGCGACAAGGATTGGAACTACACATGACACGACGTGAATTTCTGGCGGGTCTCGCGGCGCAGACGGGATCGGAGCGGCCGCCGAACATCATCTTCCTGCTCACCGACGATCTCGGCTGGGGCGACTTGGGCTGCTACGGAAATCGCCGTGTCCAGACGCCCGTGCTCGACCGCATGGCGCGGGAGGGTGCGCGATTCACGCAGTTCTACGTAGCCGCGGCTGTCTGTTCGCCGAGCCGGGCCAGTTTTCTGACAGGCCGCTTTACACTGCGGCACGGTGTGGTGCGGCACTTTCGCGGCAAGGCCGACAACCTGCGCCGCGGGATGCCGCCGTGGCTCGATCCGAAGCAGCCGCTGCTTCCCCGCCTGCTGCGCGATGCCGGCTACGCGACCGCCCATTTCGGCAAGTGGCACCTTTCGTCGTCCGACGATCCGGACGCGCCCCGGCCCACCGAGTACGGGTTTCAGCATCACCGCATCGTGCTCGACGACGGTGACGGCCTGCTTCGGTTGCCGCCCGGCAGCACGGGCTGGAACGTGTGGGAGGACGCGAGGCCGGGCCCGCGGTGGGCGGAGTGGAAGGCGCGCTCGAACGAGTTGATCGTCGACGAGACGATCCGCTTCGTCGAACAGAACAAGGACCGCCCGTTCTTTATCGACTCCTGGTTTTTCGATCCGCATGCGAAACTCGAGACCACGGCGCAGCAAATGGAGCCGTACAAGAAACACGGTTCGCCGTTCCGCATCTACTACGGTTCGGTCACCGACATCGATCGCCAAATCGGCAGGCTATTGCAGCGGCTCGACGAACTGGGCCTCGCGCGGAATACAATCCTGCTCTTCAGCAGCGACAACGGGCCGGAGGACATCGTGATCGACAACGCCGAGGAGCACGGAGTCGGCAATCCCGGGCCGTTCCGCGGACGCAAGCGTTCGGGCTACGAGGGCGGAATCCGCGTGCCGCTGATCGTGCGCTGGCCGAAGGGAACGCCGGCAGGCACGGTGGCCGAGTCGACGATTTTTGGGGCGGTCGACTTTCTGCCGACGCTCGCTTCGCTGGCTGGCGCGCGCGTTCCGCCTGCATCCGACATCGACGGTGAGAACTTGGCGGTGGCCATCAAAGGCGCGCCCGTTGCGAGGCGGCGTCCGCTGTTCTGGGATCTGCGCGAAGATACCGTCGGCGATCTGATCAACCGCAGTCCGAAACTGATTATTCGCGACGGCCCTTGGAAGCTGCTGCTGAATCCGGATAACGGAAACGTCGAACTTTATGACATCGTGAAGAACGCGCTTGAAGTGGATAACGTGGCCGCCGAGAATCCGGCGGTCGTTGAGCGGCTGGCCGGGCGGCTGCGGGCGTGGAAACAGAATCCGGCGGGGTTGTAGGAGAAGAAATGGTCATTACTCAAATCAAGTGTTATCAGGCCGGTCTGCCGCTCCACGAAGGGAGTTACAAGTGGTCGGGCGGCAATTCGGTGGAGGTCTTCGACTCGACGGTGGTCGCGGTCCACACCGATGAAGGCGTCACCGGATACGGCGAGATTTGTCCGCTCGGCGCGGCCTACTTGCCGGCGTATGCCGCCGGGGCGCGAACGGGAATTGCAGAGCTCGCGCCGCAACTGATTGGCCATGATCCGACGCAGCTCGCGCTTATCAACCAGGCGATGGACAGCGCGATGCGAGGGCATCCGTATGTGAAATCGGCGATCGATGTCGCGTGCTGGGACATCCTCGGCAAAGTATGCGGGCAGCCGGTCGCCGCGCTGCTTGGCGGCCGGTTCGGCGAGAGCTTCGCACTGTACCGCGCGATCTCGCAGGAAGCGCCCGAGCAGATGGCGCGCATGGTCGGCCGCTATCGCAGCGAAGGCTACACGAAGTTTCAGTTGAAGGTCGGCGGCGATCCGGATGTCGATATCGAACGCATCCGCCTGGCTTCGAAGGAGCTGCAGCGCGGCGATGTGCTTGTTGCCGACGCGAACACGGGTTGGACGCAGCACCAGGCGATTCGCGTCGCCGATGCGGTGCGCGATGTCGATGTCTACATCGAACAGCCGTGCATGCGCTATGAAGAGTGTCTCGCGGTCCGCGAGCACACGAACCGCCCGTTCATTCTTGATGAGGTGATCGACGACATCGGTGCGGTGCTGCGCGGGTATGAGGACCGCGCGATGGACGTGGTCAACCTGAAAATTTCGAAGGTCGGCGGGTTGACGAAAGCGCGGCAGATCCGCGATCTATGTGTCTCGCTCGGCATCGCGATGACGATCGAGGACACCTGGGGCGGCGACATTGTCACGGCGGCGATCGCGCATCTGGCGCACAGCACGCCGCCGCGATTTCTGTTCTCGTCGACGGACTTCAACAGTTACGTCACCGTCAGCATCGCCGACGGCGCGCCGCAACGCGACGGCGGCCGGTTGGCCGCGCCGCCGCGCCCTGGCCTCGGCTTCACGCCGCGCATGGAAGTACTTGGAAAACCGGTTTACACATCATGAAACACGCAATCTTTTTTCTTTCCGTGATCGCTTCGGCGCAACCCAATGGAATCGACCAGAAAGACTTTCCGCCGGCCGAGTTTCAGGAGCGCCGCGCCAAAGTCTTCGACGCGATTGGCCGCAGGGCGCTGGCTCTTATCCCGTGCGCATCGGCGACCGACACACCGCACATATTTCGGCAGTCGAACGAGTTCTACTACCTAAGCGGCATAGAGTCTCCGAACTGTTACATGCTTCTGGATGGCCGCACCCGCAAAACGAGCGTGTACCTACAACACCGGAATCCCGCGTGGGAACGGCAAGTGGGCCCGGTGGTGGCCGCGGAAGATGTCGCAATCGTCAAGGAACGCGCCGGCGTCGACGATGTGTTCGGTGTCGAAATGCTGGCTCGTCATCTGGCGCCGATTCAAGTCCATCATCCGGCGCCAGCGCTCTATGTCCCGTTCAGTCCCGAGGAGGGCGCCACCGGCAGCCGTGACGAGATGTTGCGCCGCGTTGCCGAAGCCGCCTCCGATCCATGGGACGGTCGGCCATCGCGCACCGGCCACCTGCTCTCGCTGCTGCGCAGCCGCTTTCCGACGTTTGAACTGCGCGACCTCACGCCCGTACTCGATCCGATGCGCCTCATCAAGAGTCCCAGGGAGATTTCGGTAATCCGCCGCGCCTCGCAGATCGCCGGCCTCGCGATTACCGAGGCGATTCGCAGCACGCGGCCGGGTATCTACGAGTATCAGTTGGATGCCGTTGCGCGCTATGTCTTTCTGCTGAATGGATCGAGATACCCCGCGTATCCGGCCATCATCGGTGGTGGAACGAACGCGTGGCACGGCCACTACCATCACAACGCGAGCGTCCTCAAGTCCGGAGACCTCGTGCTCATGGACTACGCGCCCGACTATCGCTACTACACCAGCGACATCACGAGGCACTGGCCGGTGAATGGTAAGTTCACGCCGGACCAGCGCGCGCTGTGCGAATTCATTCTTGCCTACCGCGGTGCGTTTTTGAAACGCATTCGGCCTGGCGTGACGCCCGATCAGGTGCTCGACGGCGCGCGTACGGAAATGGAGGCGTTCCTCAAGACGTTGACGTTCACCAACCCGAATTACCGGAAAGGCGCCGTAGCCGCGCTCAACTTCCGGGGCCACCTCCAGCACCCCGTGGGCATGACCGTCCACGATCCCGGAAACTATCGAGGCAAACCGTTCGTCGAAGGTATAGTCTTTGCGCTTGATCCGATGCTTTGGATTCCCGAGGAGAATCTTTATGTCCGCATGGAAGATGTCGTCGCCGTGACAGCCACCGGCGTCGAGAACTTTACGGACTTTCTCGTGTCGACACCCGACGAGATCGAGAAGCTGATGCGGGAGCCGGGTCTTCTGCAACTCCGCGCGCCAACAAAGCCATGACGATTCCACGCGTACTTTTGCTGATTGGGCTCGTGGCCCAACTCGCCGCGCAAGTCGACGTCAACACGCGTCCGCGCCGCGCCGAGCGCAGCCACGATTTCGACGTGTTGCACTATCGCATCGAGCTTAGCTTCAACGAAGACATCCGGTCGTTTCAAGGCAAGACCGATATTCGTTTCCGCCCGTTGCGCGACGGCTTCGACACGCTGGTACTCGACGCCGAGACGTTTCGCGTCACGTCGGCGGGCACTCTTCGTTTCGAGCAGTCGCCCGGCAAGCTGACGATTCACCTCGGCCGCGCGTATCGCTATCACGAAGAAGCCACGGTCACGATTTCCTATCGAGCCGACAACGTTTCGATCGACCCGACTGCGTTCGGCATGCCGAATGGCTACGGCCTCGGCTTGACGTTCAAGCCCGCCACCGCAACACGCCCTCGCCTAATCCACACGCTGTCTTTTCCGGAGGGCGCGCGCCACTGGTTCCCCTGTTACGACCACCCGAACGACAAGGCCACGCATGAGATCATCGCCACCGTCGACGCCGGCTATCAAGTGATCGCCAATGGCGTGTTGCGGTCGGTGACCATCAATCGCGCCAAGCGCGAAAAGACGTTTCACTGGGCGCAGAGTCAACCGCACTCCACGTATCTCTATGTCTTCATCGCCGGGCCGTATGTGCAGGTGAAAGACCTGAAGGGCGCGCTGCCCGTTTCGTATTGGGTCTATCCCAAGGACGCGCCCCACGCCGAACGCAGCTTCGGGAAAACACGCGAGATCATCGACTTCTTCGTTCGCGAACTTGGCTATCCGTATCCTTGGCCGAAGTACGATCAGATCACGCTGCCCGATTTTCGCGGCGGCGCGGAGAGCACCAGCGCGACCGTGATCGGCGACAACACGATTCACGACGCGCGCGCCGATCAGGACTTCCCTGCGCACTGGCTGGTCGCGCACGAAGCGGCGCACCAGTGGTGGGGCAATCTGGTCACGATGCGCGACTGGAGCCACACGTGGCTCAACGAGAGTTTCGCGACTTACTATGAACACTTCTACCTCAAGCAGTCGCTCGGGGAAGATGCCGGCGCCCTCGATCTTCTCGCGAAGAAGCGCGCCTACCTGGCCGAGGCGAAGCAGCGCTATATGCGGCCGATCGTTCTCGATCGCTGGAATCAACCCAACGAAAATTTCGACCGCCACACGTATCAGAAAGGCGCGGTGGTGATCGGCATGTTGCGCGCGCAGATGGGCGAAGAGCCGTTTCGCCGGTCGATCGCGCACTACTTGAAAAAGCACGCCTTCGGTTCCGCGGACACGCACGACTTGCAGATCGCGATTCGCGAGGCGTCCGGCCAAACGCTCGACTGGTTCTTTGATCAATGGGTCTTTCGCGCCGGCCATCCGAAACTTGAGGTCAGCTATACATGGGACTCCGGCGTCATCCGGTTGAAGGTCGCGCAGAAGCAGAGCGAACTCTACGCGCTGCCGGTTGCCATCGGCATTACAACGGCCGCCGGGAAACAGGTTCACAACGTATGGGTGCGGCAGCGGGAGGAAGTGTTTTCGTTGCCGGCCGCAACCAAGCCGTTGTTGGTTCACTTCGACGACGGAGACGTTCTGCTCAAGGAGCTGACATTCGACAAATCCGAGGAGGAACTGCTGTACCAACTCGCGCATGACAACGCGATTGGACGCATGGACGCGGCCGCGGCGTTGCGGACTCGTGCGGCGGATCCAGCGATCACAAGCGCTCTGCGCAAGGCGGCCGAGAGCGATCCATTCTGGGCGGTGCGGCGAGATGCGCTGCCGGCCGGTGACGTCGCGTTTCTTCGCGCCCGTGCCGTGGAAGATCGTAACTCCGGAGTGCGTACAGCGTCCCTGGCGGCGCTCAATCGTTTGAAGGACGCGTCCGTCGCGGCGTTCTTCGAAGAGCGGTTTCGTAAGGACGACAGCTATCTCGCCCAGGCGGAAGCGATTCGGGCACTCGGAAATTTGAAGGCGGCGCCGGCGCTGCTGCGCGAGGCAGAAGCGATGCAATCGCCGAACGACGTCGTCGGCATCGCGGCGCGGGAGGCGCTGAAGCGTTAGCTCATGGTCAACGCGATCTATCTGACTCTTGCTGCGTTCACGGCTTATTATGCGCGCGTGTTTTTCGGCGCGCTGCGCGGTGTTCGTCCAGCGCCCGCGCACGTTGTCACCGGCTTCGCGACGAATTTCTTCGACACACTCGGCATCGGGTCTTTCGCCACCACGACGGCAATTTTCAAATTCCGTTCGATGACTCCCGATCACCTGATTCCCGGCACGTTGAACGCGGGCCACACGTTGCCTACGATTCTGCAAGCCTTCATCTACATCACGGCGATCGAAGTGGATGCGGTGACGCTGGTTCTGATGATTGGCGGGGCGGTCGCGGGTGCGTGGTTTGGCGCGGCCGCCGTCGCGGGGCTGTCGCGGCGCGGTGTTCAGCGTGGCGTCGGCGGAGCTCTTCTGTTCGCGGCCGTGGTGCTGTTGATGCGGCAGTTCGATTTATTTCCCGCGGGCGGCGCGGCGCTCGGATTGACCGGTTGGAAACTGATCGTGGCCGTGTTGGGTAACTTCTTGTTCGGCGCGGTCGGCACGCTCGGCATCGGATTTTATGCACCTTGCATGACGATGGTGAGTCTGCTCGGAATGAATCCTGCCGCGGCGTTTCCGATCATGATGGGCTCGTCGGCGTTCCTCATGCCGGTGGCCAGCGCGCAGTTTGTGAAACGAAACGCGTTCGCGCCGCCGGTGGCGCTCGGGCTGGCCTTGGGCGGATTGGCCGGGGTTCCGCTGGCGGCGTTCGTCGTCAAATCGCTGCCCATGGAGGGCCTGCGCTGGTTGGTGATTGTCGTGGTGTTATACGCCGCGGTGTTAATGCTTCGTTCAGGGAAAACGGAATGAAAGTCATTGTTGTTTCGATCGCGCTCACGGGTGCGCTGGCGGCTCAGGTCGCGTCATGGTCTTGGGAAAATGTGACCGCGCCGGACCGCCTCGAAGGGTTTCACCGATTCTCGCCCGGCATCGCCGGACAAGCGCTGCGCTCCGATGGACAAACGACACATCTGATTCGCCCGGCCGCGCAAGCGCCGCGGCTAAACGGAGCGTTCACCATCGAAGCGTGGGTAGCGATTCAAACCTATCCATGGACGTGGTGCGCGCTCGTCAATCAGGAGAAAGACCGCAAGCGCGGCTATTCCTTCTCCATCGATCCCAACGGCCACTTCGGGCTCCACGCCGCCGTTGGCGGGCAGTGGATCGAGTCGCGCTCGGAGAAGCCGCTGCCGCTCTATCGCTGGAATCACATCGCGGCGACGTTCGATCCCGCCGAGGGCATTCGCCTTTATTGGAACGGCGCTCCCGCGGGCGCGCACGCGGTGCGTGGTCCATACGAGCCAGCGGCTGGCTCGGACCTTTGGATCGGTCGAAATCTGACGCCTCGCCCGCTCAGCGAGGAAGTGCGTTTGGTCGCCGATGTTGCGTATTCATTCGACGGACTGATCGACGAGGTGCGGATCCACGACCGCGCTCTGACGCAGTTCGCGGCCGCGCAACCGCCGGCACAGGCGCCGCTCGGCCCGCCCATCCTTCCGTCCGGTCCAAAGGGCCCGGGCCGCTTTGGCGCCTACTACACCCGCCTCCGCTACAGCGACGAATGGGAGCGCCCGTGGCGCGTCGGCGGCCAGCCCGACATCGTCGTCCGCTTCGAAGGAAATCCCACGCGTTTGGTCTTCTGGCGCGGCACGAGTTATGTCCCAGCGTGGGTAACCGAGAACGGCATCTGGTACACGAATGAGTTTCACGAGAGCCAGCGTGAGGGCATGCCAACGAGTGCCGAGCCGATGGCCGACAAACAGGCCCGCTACTCCACCGCGAAAATTATTGAGAGCACGCCGGCACGCGTCGTTGTGCAGTGGCGCTACGCCCCAATCAGCGTGAACTACGAGCCGGTCTTTGTCGATCCGCTCACCGGTTGGGGAGATTGGGTCGAAGAGACATACACGATTTATCCCGACGGCGTTTGCGTTCGCAAGATCCAGACCTTCGCGACGAGTCCGTACGTCGTCGAAGGCCAGGGCGCCGGAGAGATCAATTTCCGCCAGTTCCACGAATCGATTGTCATCAATCCGCCCGGCACCCGGCCCGAGGACAACATCAAGCCCGGCGCCATCACGCTTGGCAACATGAAAGGCGAGGCCCACACCTACAACTGGGAGAAAGAGGCGCCCGGCGAAAAGGCCAACTTCGACGCCGAAACACTTCGCACGCTGCATCGCATCTCCGACCGCGACACCCATACGCACAAGTGGCTTACCAGGCCCGCACAGGGCAACATCCATCTTGTGAATCTAAAGGCGAAGTACAGTCCGTTCGTCATCGTCGATCCACGGCAGGTCGCGATCGATTGCTACGCCGGCGAAATCATCCGCGAGCGCTCGATGTTCCCATGGTGGAATCACTGGCCGGTGTCGCAGCAGATCCGTTCCACCGGGCGATGGGCCGTCGCGCCCGATCGCGTCTCGCACAGTTCGCTCACGCACATTCAATCCTGGAAGCCGCACGAAGAGCGGCCCGACGGAGTAACGATGGTGATGTTGAACGGTTTGACAACTGGAACTGTCACCGATTTGCTTCCGCTCGCGAAATCCTGGCTGGAGGCCCCGGCGGCGCAGTTGAAGTCCGCGGGCTTCGAATCTCAGGGCTTTGATCGTACCGAAGGCGCTTACGTATTTGCACGCCGCGATAACTCTGCCGCGGTGATCGAATTGACGCTCCAAGCCGGCGCCGGTTCGCCGCTTGTCAACCCGGCGCTTGTCATTAAGAACTGGAACGCGGCGTCCGCCAAGGTGCGCGTCGACGGCAAGCCGCTTGCAACTGTTCGCACAGGAATCACGCACCGACTCGATGGCGAAGACCTCGTCGTATGGATTCCGCGGACCGTGGCAGCTCCGATGCGTGTGATCGTTTCAAGGAACTGAGATCGTCGGAGGAATATGCAGGAAGGCGCCGCGGCGCTGGCGACACGTGCGGTGGCCGCGTACCAGTCCGGCGATTAGAAGCTGGCGGTCAAGTTGTGCCGCGAGGCGATCTGGAGTCGCCCAACCCGCTGCCGTCTGTCGCCGCTTTGTTTCAGGCGCTTCCGGAAGGTTCTCCGTTGGATGAGCCGCTGGCCGCGCTGATGGAGGCGCGAAGGGGCTCGGCGGTTGACCCCAGCTACTGCCGCAGAACGCGCGCCAACAATGGATACGCCTTCACTCCGTTCCATCGATGCCCGCCATCGAAGGAATCGACTTCGAGCGCATCCGGCGCGCCGAGCGCCGACCATACCCGCCGCATCTTATCCATCGCCGGCGGGATCCACTCCGCCACCATCAACTTGTCCTGCTTGCCGACTTCCCACAGGCACGGCCTCGGCGCGATCAGCGAGGCGATCTCCGGTACATCGCCGTAGTTCAACAGACCGGGGATGATCTGCGCGCCGCACGAGTAGCGCGCCCGCACCCGTTCCTGCAGCATGTTGAGCGCGCCCGACATCACCGCCACGCGAACGCGCGGAGAGACCGCGGCGGTAAGCATCGCCATGCGGCCGCCAAGTGAAAGGCCGGCGCAACCGATCCGTCCCGCATCGACCCGCGGGTCGGCGGCCAGCAGTTCAATGGCCCACAAAGCATCGCGCAGATTCTCGCCGATCAGCAGCTTGCCGAACAGTTGCATGCGAACAAACGTCACCGCGCAAGGGTCGTCGCCTCTGTAGTCTTCACGGCGGCCGAGGCGTGGTCCGAATGGCGTGAAACACGGTGCCGCGACGACGTAGCCGCGCAGCGCCAGTTGTCGTCCGTAATCGTAGTTGGCTGCGGCGATGTTCTCGCGGCGCTCGGGTGTGTCGTCGATGCCGGCTACCGCGTCGTGGCCGACCGCACCGTGTCCGTGCAACGCGAGGACGGCCGCCCGCTTCGCCAGGCCGCCGGAGGGAATCAGCAGATGGACCGGCAGATCGCGATGGCCTTCGGCGCGGAGAATCAACTCTTCGCGTACATAACCTTCCAAAACAACGCGGCGCACCTGCGTCGCCTTCCACGCTGCGGGCGGCGCGTAGTTGCCGAGCGAGTCATCGAGGCGCGCGCGAAACTCCCGCTGCCAGCTTAAGCCATCGCCCCTGAATGCCAGCGCCAACGGAGCATTCCGCGCCAGTTGTTGCAGCTCCTCATGCACCGTCTGGGCGCCGAGCGCTGCAGAGCAAGCGAGCCATTCCCGGCGTAGCAGTGAGGCAGGCGGCATTTCCACTTATGATGTTCTCATGCCTCTACTCACCCGGCGTGCATTTTTGTCCACCGCCGCCGTTGCCGCGCAGACGCGCCGCAAACAGCCGCCGAACTTCGTGTTCATCATGGCCGACGACATGGGCGTCTTCGACCTCGGCTGCTACGGGCAGAAGTTGATCCGCACACCGAACATCGATCGCCTGGCGTCGGAGGGCATGCGCTTCACCGACTGCTACTCCGGCGCGACCGTATGCGCGCCCTCGCGCAGCGTGTTGATGACGGGACAACACACCGGTCACACGACCGTGCGTTGGAATGCGTCGGTGCGAACAGGCGGCCGCGTTGCATTGAAGGCCGACGACCTTACCATCGCCCAAGTTCTGAAAGGCCCCGAATGGCGCGATGCCTTCGACGATACGCGCAGCTACGCCACGGCCATCTTCGGCAAGTGGGGTCTCGGCGAGCCCGATACAACCGGCCTGCCGAACGATCACGGCTTCGACGAATGGTACGGCTTTCTCAATCAACAACACGCGCACAGCCACTACCCGAAGTACTTGTGGCGCAACAAAACCAGGGAAACGATCCACGGCAATCTGAACGATCAACGCCGCGAGTACGCGTCCGATCTGTTCTGCCGCGAAGCGCTGCACTTCATCGACCGGCATCGCTACGATCCCTTCTTCCTCTACTTCACGCCGACGGTTCCACACGCGAAATTCGAAGCGCCCGAACTCGGCGGCTACGCAAAGGAGAACTGGCCGGACGACGCCAAGAACTACGCCGCCATGGTCACGCGCATGGATAGCTACGTCGGCCGTATCATGGCCAAGTTGAAAGAGTGCGGGCTCGACGACAACACGCTTGTGTTCTTTACAAGCGACAACGGCGGCACGTTCGAATACAAGCCCTTCGGCACGATGGGCCCGCTGCGCGACAGAAAGGGTGCGGCTTATGAGGGCGGTACACGCGTGCCGATGATCGCCCGCTGGAACGGAAAGATCAAGGCGGGAAGCGTCAGCGATTTTCCCTGGACCTTCTATGACGTTCTGCCAACGCTCGCCGATCTCGCCGATGTGCGTGGCATACCGAACAATGTCGACGGCATCTCGGTCGCGCCGACTTTGTTCGGGAAGACGCAGGACCCCAATCGCCCGCTGTACTGGGAGTCCTTCGGCGGCAAGGAAGGCTTCCATCAGTCTGTGCGAAGGGGCCGGTGGAAGGCGGTGCGGCACGGTCTTGATGGACCCCTTGAACTTTACGATTTGACGGCCGATGCGGGCGAAGCTCGCAATGTCGCGGCGGCGAATGCGGACGTGGTGAAGAAGATCGAAGCCTACCTTGCCGGATGCCGGACCGATGCCGTCGAATACCCGGTCGCGCGGCGTCGGCGTTAGTCGTCGCTCGGCCGCAGTTTGGCGATCGGGCCAATCTCTTTTTGCTCGTCGAGCAGGATCACTTCGTCGCGGATGATTCGTGCCGCCGCGGGGGTGATGGGCCGCCGCTCGATGATCGTGTAGGCGGCGCAGTCTTTGAGCCGCGTGACGAAGTTCACCTTGCCGCGCGAAAGCTTCAGCCACCAGCCGTAGTCGGCGTAGCCGC